>JAIRQU010000029.1 GCA_031256305.1 Burkholderiaceae bacterium | reverse complement strand
GCAACTCTGCGCCTGATGTTCGGCCGCGAATGGCGCGCTCCCATGACGCTGATTGTGCTGGTCGCCTTTGCGTTGGGCCTGGCGGCGGGCGTATTGGGTATGCTGCTTGGCTGGCGGCGGCGGCGCGTCAAGATACCGGCGGCGCGGCAAATCCAGCAGCCTGCGGCGTCGGCTCAAACCGCCGATCAGCCCCAGCCCGCGACCGGCCCATTAACCGATTCGATTCTGACCGCGCGTGAATTTTGACCCGACCTGGATTCTGATCGGCCTGCCCGTGGCCTTTGCCTTGGGCTGGCTGGCTTCGCGCTTTGACCTGCGCCAATGGCGGCTGGAAAACCGGCAAGCGCCCAAGGCATACTTCAAGGGGTTGAGCTACCTGCTCAACGAGCAGCAGGATCAGGCCATTGACGCTTTTATCGAAGCGGTGCAGCGCGATCCCGACACGTCCGAGCTGCACTTTGCGCTAGGCAACCTGTTTCGCCGTCGCGGCGAATACGAGCGTGCAGTGCGCGTGCATGAACACCTGCTCTTGCGCGCCGACCTTTCGGATGTCGACCGCGAACGCGCCCAATACGCGCTGGCGCAGGACTTTCTCAAGGCCGGGCTGATCGACCGCGCCGAGGACGCTCTGCAAAAACTCCAGGGCACGCGCTATGCGCAACAGGCTGCACTCACCTTGCTATCAATTTACGAGCGATCACGCGATTGGCGGAAGGCCGGCGCAATTGCACGCCGCTTGCAGGCCGACGGCCAGGGCGACTTCAGCGGGCGGCTGGCCCACTACTTGTGCGAGCAGGCCGCCGCCGCGCAAACGCGCGGCCATGACCCGGATCAGGCGCGGCAATTCCTTGACCAGGCCATCACCCAGGCCCCTGCTGCGGGGCGGCCCCGCATCCAGCTTGCCGGGCTGTGCGCCGCCCAGGGCGACGCCGCCAGTGCGTTGGCCGCGCTCATGCAGTTGCCCGATCACGCGCCGCAATTCCTGCCCCTGGTCGCCAGCGAGCTGGTGCGCCTGGGCGCGGCCTGCGGCCAGGTGCAACAGGTCTTGGCTGTGCTGGAAGCCAGCGGCGCCCAAACGCCCGCCGTCGATGTCACCGACGCCATTGTGCAGGCCCTGATCGCGCAAGGCGTGCCGCCCGATCAGGCGCGCCAGCGCTATGTGCGGCACATGGCGCAGGAGTCATCGCTGATCGCGGCCGCGCGCTGGCTGTCCCATGAACGTTTCAACGCCGAGACTGACCACCCCACCGTGCAACACTCCATCGACAACGCCGCCCGCCCGCTGGCGCGCTACCGGTGCGCGGCGTGCGGTTTCGAGACGCAGGGCTATTTCTGGCAATGTCCCGGCTGCCAGGTCTGGGAGAGCTTTCCGCCCCGGCGCATCGAAGAGTTGTAGAGGGCGTTCGCGCTTAACTGCCTTACCAGCGGCCCTGGATTGGCGCGTTAACGCCAGACTCGTCAAAAGCCGCCGGAGCGCGCGCGTGTCAATGTCCCTATGCGCGCCGATGGGTTGATGCCGCGCTGCGTGGGATGACGAATCGGTAGAGTACGATGTAGCTGCCAGTCAGAAATTTGAGGAGAACATTTTGAACCGAGTATCTCGTTTGGTCCTTTGGACGGTAATTGCGTTGCTGGGGGCGTTTGCGTTTGGCGTGGTGGCGCTGGCGCATGGCGAGCAGGTGAGCGCGCTGTGGATCGTGGTCTGCGCGGTGTGCGTCTATCTGATCGCCTACCGTTTCTATGGACGCTTTATCGCCAATACCGTGCTGGGCATAGACCCCACGCGCATGACCCCCGCCGTGCGCCATAACGACGGACTGGACTACGTGCCGACCAACAAATACGTGCTGTTCGGCCACCACTTCGCGGCTATCGCGGGCGCGGGGCCGCTGGTGGGGCCGGTGCTGGCCGCGCAGATGGGCTATCTGCCGGGCATGTTGTGGATTCTGGCGGGCGTGGTGTTTGCCGGGGCGGTGCAGGACTTCGTGGTGCTGTTCCTGTCCACGCGGCGTGATGGCCGGTCGCTGGGCGATCTGGTCAAGATGGAGTTGGGTCTGGTGCCCGGCGTGATCGCGCTGATCGGCGCCTTTCTCATCATGATTATCATTCTGGCGGTGCTGGCGCTGGTGGTGGTCAAGGCGCTGGCCGGTTCGCCCTGGGGCACCTTTACGGTGGCCGCGACGATTCCCATCGCGCTGCTGATGGGCCTGTACCTGCGTTACATCCGGCCCGGCAAAATCGGCGAAATATCGCTTATCGGCTTTGTGCTGCTGATGGCTTCCATCGCCTATGGCCAGCACGTCAGCCAAACGCCCGCGCTGGCGGCGCTGTTCACCTTTACGGGCACGCAGTTGACATGGATTCTGATCGGCTACGGCTTTGTCGCCGCGGTGCTGCCGGTGTGGTTGCTGCTGGCCCCGCGCGATTACCTTTCAACCTTCTTGAAGGTAGGCACCATCGTGGCGCTGGCGGTGGGCATTCTGATCGTCGCGCCGGAGCTGAAGATGCCCGCGCTGACCCAGTTCGTTGACGGCAGCGGGCCGGTGTGGTCGGGCAATCTGTTTCCCTTCCTGTTCATCACCATCGCCTGCGGCGCGGTGTCGGGCTTTCACGCGCTGATTTCATCGGGCACCACGCCCAAGCTGCTGGACAACGAAAAGCACGCGCCCTTTATCGGCTACGGCGGGATGCTGATGGAATCGTTCGTGGCCATCATGGCGCTGGTGGCCGCCTCGGTGATTGATCCGGGCGTGTATTTCGCCATGAACGCGCCGCTGGCGGTGCTGGGCACCACGCCCGACGCGGTGGCGCGCACGGTCAGTCAATGGGGCTTTGCGCTCACGCCCGACATGCTCACGCAAACCGCTCATGCGGTGGGCGAGGCCAGCATCGTCTCGCGCGCGGGCGGCGCGCCCACGCTGGCCGTGGGCATGGCGCAAATCCTGCATCAGGTGATCGGCGGACAGGCCATGATGGCGTTCTGGTATCACTTTGCCATTTTGTTCGAGGCGCTGTTCATCCTGACGGCCGTCGATGCCGGCACGCGCGCGGGCCGCTTCATGCTGCAAGACCTGCTGGGCACTTTTGCGCCCAGCCTCAAGCGCACCGAATCGCTGCCCGCCAATTTGATCGCCACCGCGCTGTGCGTGACGGCGTGGGGGTATTTCTTGTATCAGGGCGTGGTCGATCCGCTGGGCGGCATCAACACACTGTGGCCGCTGTTTGGCATCTCCAATCAGATGCTGGCGGGTATCGCGCTGGTGCTGGCGACCGTGGTGCTGTTCAAAATGAAGCGTGGGCGATACGCTTGGGTCACGGTCATCCCGACGCTGTGGTTGCTGATATGCACGCTCACGGCGGGCTGGCAGAAGATTTTCGACAGCAACCCAAAGGTCAGCTTTGTAACGCACGCGCAAAAACTCTCGGCGGCGCTGGCGCAAGGCAAAATCGTTGCGCCCGCCAAGTCGCTGGCGCAAATGCAGCGCATGATTTTCAACGACTACATCGACGCCGCGCTATCGGGCCTGTTCATCCTGGTGGTGGTCAGCATCACCGTCTATGGCCTGATCGCCATTGCGCGGGCGCGCCGCATCGACCGCCCGACCGTGCAGGAAACGCCCTATCAGCCGCTGCCAGCGGCGGCCTGACGAGCGCGAGCGCATCAACGTTGGCAGGGAGGAATTGTCCGCATCATGCTGTTCGCCACGCTTCGTGAAAACGCGCAAACCACGGGCCGCTACCTGGGCCAGGCGATGCGCATGATGGTGGGCCTGCCCGACTACGACGGTTACGTGGCCCACATGCGCGCCACGCACCCGGAGCGCCCTGTCATGAGCTACGACGAATTTTTCCGGGAACGTCAGCAGGCGCGCTACGGATCGGGCGCGGGGCGTTGTTGTTGAGAGATCAGGCGCTTGAGGCGTCGTGCGCGGTTTCTGGCGCGCCGCCGGCCTTGAACAGGGCCGCGACTTTGCGCTTGGGCTTGATATTGGCCGACAGGTTTGATCGCGCGGGCCGCGGGCGTTGTTCCCAGGCGGGCGGTTCGGCGCCGGGCGCGGGCGGCTCGTAGGGGTGGTCGAAGAACGGATCGGCGGGCAGCGCGGCCGGCGGCAGCGCGCGGCGGCGGGACGGACGGGGCGCTTCTTCCTCATCGGCGCGGCGGCTCCAGTGCCGATGCCCTTCATTGAAGCGCCCCTGGCGGTGGATGTCTGGGCGCTCCTCGGCGTAGTTGAGCGGTTCGGGTTCTATTTTTTGCTTGAGCAGCTTTTCCAGATCGGCCAGCGACCGCTGGTCGTCGCGCGTGGCCAGCGTGACCGCCAGGCCCGACGCGCCCGCGCGTCCGGTGCGGCCGATGCGGTGCACGTAGTCTTCGGGGTTGAAGGGCACGTCGTAATTGAACACCGCCGGTACGTCCTTGATGTCCAGCCCGCGCGCGGCCACGTCGGTGGCCACCAGCAGATCAACCGCGCCGCGTTTGAAGGCATCAAGCGACTTCAAACGTTCGTCCTGGCTTTTGTCGCCGTGCAGCGCGGTGGTTTTCAGGCCGTCGCGCTCCAGCGCCCGCGCCAGCCGCGCGCAGCCGAGCTTGCTGTTGACGAACACGAACGCCTGCCCAAGGTTGCGGTCGCGCAGAATCTGCTTGAGCGCGCGGCGCTTGTCGCCGGCGTCAACCCAGTAGAAATGCTGATCGACCGTGGCCGCCGCGGCGTTGGGGCGCGCCACTTCGATGACCACCGGGTCGTGCAGATAGCTGGCCGCCAGGCGCCGGATTTCTGGCGAAAAGGTGGCGCTGAACAGCAGCGTGGTACGGCCCTGTTTGGGCAGATGCGACAGGATGCGCTGCAAGTCCGGCAAAAAGCCGATGTCGAGCATCCGGTCGGCCTCGTCGAGCACCACGTATTCAACCTGCGTGAGCACGGCGGATCTGGCCTCGATGTGGTCGAGCAGGCGGCCGGGCGTGGCCACCAGTACCTCCACGCCGCGGCGCAAGGCTTCGATTTGCGGCTTAATGTCCACCCCGCCGAACACCACCGCGCTGTGCAGTTGCGTGTATTTGGCGTAGAGCGCTACCTGCTGCGCTACCTGGTCGGCCAGCTCGCGCGTGGGCAGCAGCACCAGCGCCCGCACCGGGTGGCGCGCCGGCGAGGCCGAGGCGTTCTCGTGCTTGAGCAGGCGCTGGAGCAGCGGCAGCGCAAAGGCGGCGGTTTTGCCGGTGCCGGTCTGGGCCGCGCCCATCACGTCCTGCCCGGCCAGCACCACGGGGATGGCCTGCTCCTGGATCGGCGTCATGGTCTCGTAGCCCATGTCGGCCACGGCGCGCTTGAGCGGATCGGCCAGCGCCAAAGATGAATACGTTTGCGTCATAGATACGTTTGCGTCATATGCGGTGAATTTTCGCACCGTACCGCATCATGCACGCGCCGCGGCAAATTTTTTTGTGGGGCAAACGCTTACCGCCGGGCTGCGGCGTCGGCCACGGCCAGCGCCGTCATGTTGACCAGCCGCCGCACGGTGGCCGATGGGTTGAGCACATGCGCCGGAGCGGCCGCGCCCAGCAGCATCGGGCCAATGGTTACGCCGCCGCCTGAAGTGATTTTGAGCACGTTGAACAGGATATTGGCCGCGTCCAGGCTGGGGCAGATCAGCAGATTGGCCTCGCCGTGCAGGGTACTGTCGGGCAGGTTGTTCCGGCGGACGCTGTCCGACAGCGCCGTGTCGCCCTGCATTTCGCCATCGCATTCGATTTCCGGGGCGAGCTGGCGGAACAGGTCGCGCGCGCGCCGCATCTTCAGCGCCGAGGGCCGGCGCGAGGAGCCGAAGTTGGAATGCGAGAGAAACGCCACCTTGGGCGGCAGGCCGAAGTTGCGCACCTCCTCGGCGGCCATGCGGGCGATGGCGGCCAGCAGTTCCGGCGCGGGGTCTTCGTTGACGTAGGGGTCGGTGATGAACAGCGTGCGGTCTTCCAGTTGCAGCGCATTCAGGGCCGCCAGCCCCGGCGCGCCGG
>JAIRQU010000020.1 GCA_031256305.1 Burkholderiaceae bacterium | reverse complement strand
GCCACCATCAAGGCCGCGCGGAACGTGGCCGATGACGACCTGATTCTGGACATCGGCCCGCAAACCGCCGCGCAACTGGCCGCGCAGCTTGAAAAGGCCGGCACCATTGTCTGGAACGGGCCGGTGGGCGTGTTCGAGTTCGACCCGTTCGGCAACGGCACTAAGACGCTGGCCCAGGCCATTGCGCGCTCCCCGGCGTTTTCGATTGCGGGCGGCGGCGATACGCTAGCGGCCATCGCCAAATACGGCATCCACGACCGCGTCAGCTACATTTCGACCGGCGGTGGCGCGTTTCTTGAATTTCTCGAAGGCAAGAAACTGCCCGCCGTGGAAATTCTGGAAAAGCGCGCGGCGGCGGCCTGATGCCAGCGCGCATTCCGCGTGGCGCTATTTGTTAAGCTTACCCGCCAGGTTCACGCGGACAACCGGATGACGGGTCGCGCGGGTGCCGTCCGATATTCACGGCAAGGAGAATTTGAGATGAGCAAGCGCGCATCCGTGGCATTGGCTGCGGTTTTATGGTTTGGCGTAACGCAACTGGGCCATTGCGCCATGCCCGCAATCGACGCGGTAGCCGATACCGCCAGCGTTACCCCGTCCGCCAGCGCCGCGGAACCCGCGAACCCCGCGCCCCTGATTGCCGTGCCGCCCGCCAGCGTCGGCCAGTGGTACAACCTGGGCGCCTATTGGGCGCCATGGCTGGCTGGCGACGGGCCGGTGCCCATGAGCGGCCCGAACGCGCCCACGCGCGTCGCGGGCTGGTTACGCCCCGCGAACCCCAAGGACAAGACCAGCCAGAACGAATGGCTGGCCATCGTCATCGTGCAGCTTGCGCCGGGCACCAAGGCGCCGTGCGCCATTCAGGCGACCAGCCTGGACGTGGCCGGATCGGGTTGCCTGCGCCTGCGGCGCAACGCGGACTTCGACCAGTGGTTGCAAGCCGCGCAGCCGGTGCTCTACCGCTGGGTCGATAAGCACGGCTGGAGCAGTCTGCCGCGCGCCTGGGCCGCTTACCGCGTGCCGTCGGCCAGCGGCGGCGCAGTCGAGGTGCATGTGCTGTTCACGCCCAGCCTGATTGAGCCGGCCACGCGCAATGCCAGTGATTTTCTGACCAGCGGGCTACCCGGCCAGCAATGGGCGCGGCAACTGGCCGCAGCCGTGAATGCGCTCAATGGCGCGGCAGGCAACGTTTTTACCGTACCGCCATTCCCCTTTGCGCCTGGCCCGCACGTCGAACCGGAAGCGGCGCTGCCCGACATGTTGCCGGCCAAGTCAGCCGCCAGCGCATCCGCGCCCGCATCGCCCGCCGTAGCCGAGCAAATCCTGCACATGCCCGCAGCGCGGCCAGAACAGAAATAAATCCAGTTTAGATTGTGACGTTGGGGTTCGTAAATTTCACCCCGACCTACCAACCTTTACCCCAATCTGCACGTGCTGGCCGGGAAAGCCAGAAGACGGAAGCCCTGATGAGAGGGCAAGGCGACGGACCCGATGGTGCGGCACATGTGTGTCAGTGCCGAGATGGCCAAGATTGATCCGGTTTTATGACCGAAACAGCCGGAAATGTTGTATGGCTGAATGAGCTGCGCCGAACCCAAGATGAACCGCAGCGGTAACCGCACTGCCTCCGAGGCACCGTGCAAGACGAAGGATGACAGCTCGACCATCATCAAGAATGAGTGAGTTATCACTGATAATAGGGTTGCCATCAAAATAGAAACCGATAGCACCTCAGCCGGCACCCAATACACCGGTGCATTATTGGTCGCAGCACAGATAAAATTCCTTGACAGCGACTGCGGCGGCCTGAAGCCGTTTGACCCGCAGCTTGCTAATAAATTGCAGAACACTGCGCTTCAGTGTCGCCTTACCGCGATGCAGCGTCAACCAGATCCCTCGGTAGGTTTTGGTGAGGTTGCTAACACAAACTAAATCACTTCTGTGCCGAATCGTCTTTTCATTGAGCTGACAAACTATCGGGGTAAGTGTTGGGCTGCACCTATGGCTGTATTCTACAGTTGACTCCATCGGATCTGGCTTTTCGACCAATGTAGCTTGTCTTACTCCAACCCACACGCGCGGCTGGGTTTCGCAAGTTCAATCGCAATCCATGCGGGCTAGACAGGGCGCATTTGTTATCATCTGTTATGATTTGTTACGTTTATCCCTTGAGAGTTCGCATAGACAGGGTTTTGCAAGGTGCAACTGCCGTCCGTGGCAGACAAGAGGAATTCAAGATGATTAAACACACGTCGGCAGCATTGACCGCAGCTTTATTGATCGGCACGGCGGCGTTGAGCGGTTGCGCGACATCCGCTGGCGACCTCACTGCCACCCCCTCCACGACTGCCCCCAGCGCCAATGGACCGTTCAGCCCCGCGCCCTGGATTGACGTGCCGCCTGTCAGCGTCGGTCAATGGTACAACCTGGGCATCTATCAAGCGCCGTGGCTGGCAAGCGACGAGACCGATCCCGTTGCCGCCTCGAATGTGCCTACGCGCGTGGCCGGCTGGCTGCGCGAGAACGATCCCAAGGACAGAACCAAGGGGTACAAGTGGCTGGCCATCGTCATCGCGCAGATCATGCCGGGTGCGTATGTGCCTTGTTCCGCGCAAGCATCCCGTCTGGAGGATGTGCTGGATACGCCAGCGGGCTGTCTGCGCTTGCGCCGCGACACGGACTTTAACCACTGGCTGCAAACAACCCAGCCCACGCTCTACCGCTGGGCCGATGAGCGCGGCTGGACCCGTCAACCGCGCGCTTGGGTTGCGTACCGGCTGCCTTCAGCCAATGGGGGAACAGTCGAAGTACACGCGCTGTTTGCTCCCTACCTGATTGAGCCGCCTACGCGCAACGCCACTGGCGCTATCGACCGCGACCAGCCCGGTCAGCAATGGACACAGCGACTGGCCGCAGCCGTGCGCGACGGGGTCGATGAGGGGCCGACAAAAGACGGCGCGATCACCATCCACGTGCCGCCGTTCCCCTTTGTGCCAGGCTCGCGCGCCACGCTGCCACCCCCGCCACCGGCGGCCATACCCGCCACGGACGAAGGTTCCGGCTGGCTGGACTGGCTAACCCAATGGGAATGGCCGTCCGCTCCCGCCATGGCCGAATAAGACCAACATTTTTTCGAGCAGTTGACCAGGGTGGGGCGATACCCCATCAATTACGGCGTCAATCGCGTGTGCTTTTTTCGTGTCCGTGCCGTCAACAGCCGTCTGTGCATGCCTGGAGCTGGCGGGCGTGACGGACTCACACGGGTGGTTATGAGGTGTCACCGTCAAGTGCCATGTTTGCCTGCGCCGCCGAAGTCGTGTTTCGACTTTAAGTGTAAGGCTGGCAGGGGTTGGGGAGAGGCGAAAACTTTCCTCGATGCAAGGCCAAACCAGCAAACGGTGCGCCGCCGGATTTCACAAGCGCAGCCCAAACTATTAACGTTACCAAAATTCCCACCACGGTTTGATGGCAAATACATTTGCGCGCTGACTGTCAGGAAAAATGCTCTCCCCTTCGTTCGAGCTAGCCGCCGGCTTTGTCTGACGCTTACCGTTTGAGCTGTCCCACATCCCGTACCGCGCCCCGGTCGGCGGAGGTGGCCAGGGCGGCATAGGCTTGCAGCGCGGCGGATACCGGGCGTTGGCGATTCGCCGGTTGCCAGGCGCGGTTGCCGCGCGCTTGCATGGCCGCGCGGCGGCGGGCCAGTTCGGCGTCGGGCACAGCCAAGTGGATCTTGCGCGCGGGGATGTCGATTTCGATGGTGTCGCCGTCCTCGACCAGCCCGATCATGCCGCCCTCGGCGGCTTCGGGCGAGGCGTGGCCGATGACCAGGCCCGACGAGCCGCCGGAAAAACGGCCATCGGTGAACAGCGCGCAGACCTGACCCAGGCCCTTGGATTTGAGGTAGGAGGTGGGGTAGAGCATTTCCTGCATACCGGGGCCGCCCTTGGGGCCTTCGTAGCGAATCACCACCACGTCGCCCGGCGCGACTTTGCCGCCCAGGATGCCGTCCGAGGCGTCTTCCTGACTCTCGAACACGCGCGCCTTGCCGGTAAACACCCATTGCGCTTCATCGACTCCCGCGGTCTTGACGATGCAACCCTTCTCGGCCAGGTTGCCGTACAGCACGGCCAAGCCGCCGTCTTGGGAATAGGCGTGCGCCTGGTCGCGGATGCAGCCGTTTTGCCGATCCAGGTCCAGACCGGAATAGGTCGCGTCCTGGCTGAACGCCGTGACGCTGACCGCGCCGCCGGGCGCGGCGCGGTAGAACTGGTGCGCCTCGTCGCCCGCGCCGCCGCTGATGTCCCAAGCCGCCAGCGCCGCGCCCAAGGTACGGCTGTGCACCGTGCCGCAAGACAGGTCGATCAGCCCGGCGCGCCCCAGTTCGCCCAGGATGCCCATGATGCCGCCGGCGCGGTGTACGTCCTCGACGTGGTATTTGTCGGTGGTCGGCGCCACCTTGCACAGGCACGGCGTTTTGCGCGAGATACGGTCGATGTCGGCCATGCTGAAGCCCGCCCCCGCCTCCTGCGCCACGGCCAGCAGGTGCAGCACGGTGTTGGTCGATCCGCCCATCGCCACGTCCAGCGTCATGGCGTTCTCGAAGGCGCTCTTGCTGGCGATGGCGCGCGGCAACACCGAGGCGTCGCCCTGCTCGTAATAGCGGCGGCACAGCTCGACGATCAGGCGGCCCGCGCGCTCGAACAGGCTCTTGCGCCAGGCGTGCGTGGCGACCAGCGTGCCGTTGCCCGGCAGCGCCAGGCCAATGGCTTCGGTCAGACAATTCATTGAATTGGCGGTGAACATGCCCGAACACGAGCCGCAGGTCGGGCAGACGCTGCGCTCGTACTGCTCGGCCAGCGCGTCGGTCACGGTTGGATCGGCGGCCTTGATCATGGCGTCGATCAGGTCGATCTTGACCACTGCGTCGCCACTGCCGGACGGCTTGAGCTTGCCCGCTTCCATCGGCCCGCCGGAGACGAATACCACGGGAATGTTCAGGCGCATCGCGGCCATCAGCATACCCGGCGTAACCTTGTCGCAGTTGGAGATGCACACCATCGCGTCAGCGCAATGCGCGTTGACCATGTATTCCACCGAGTCGGCGATCAACTCGCGCGAAGGCAGCGAATACAACATGCCGCCGTGCCCCATGGCAATGCCGTCGTCAATGGCGATGGTGTTGAACTCCTTGGCCACGCCGCCGGCGGCCTCGATCTGCCGGGCCGCCAGCGCGCCCACGTCGCGCAGATGCACATGGCCGGGCACGAATTGGGTAAAGGAGTTGACCACCGCGATGATGGGCTTGCCGAAGTCCCCGTCCTGCATACCGGTGGCGCGCCACAGCGCGCGCGCGCCGGCCATGTTGCGGCCGTGGGTGGAAGTGCGGGAACGGTATTGCGGCATGGCGGTGCTCTCGTGGATGAAGTTCGGTTGATGTTGTGACATGGCCTGGAAACCTGGAAATGGTAGCTCAATGCTCCAGCGGCGCATGTGCCGCCGGCAATGCCTACTAATTCACGCCGCTGCCACGTTACGTTTGACTAAAATACCCGTGTCAGCGCATAGCGCAGAATCAGTTGTTTGAGCGGCCTTCACGAATGGCTGTTTGTCCGGGGCAATGCCCGGACGGACGCGCCTTTCGACCCAAATACATGAGTCAAATCTATTCCAATTTGCGCCGCGCCGCCTGGGGCGACTGGTGGGAAGGTACGCGCCGCATCGACGTCTGGTGGACCCTGGCCTGGTTCGATATTGTGTTGCGCTACCGGCGCTCCATGCTCGGCCCGCTGTGGCTGACGCTGAGCATGGGCGCGATGATCGCCGGCATGGGGCCGTTATACAGCGCGCTGTTCAACATTGACCTGCACAAATTTTTCCCCTACATGGCGCTGGGGATCATCTTTTGGTACCTGTTTTTCAACACGGTCAGCGATTCGTGTAATTCTTTCATCGCCTCGGCCAACTACCTCAAGCAGGGCTATTTCCCGATCAGCCTGTTCGTCTGGCGCACGCTGGCGCGCAACCTGATCCAGTTCGCCCACCAGATCGTGCTGTACATTCCCATCGCCTTGTGGACGGGCATCTCGCTGTCGTGGTCCGTATGGTTGATTGTTCCGGCTTTTCTGCTCATGCTGCTCAATGCGCACGCCATCGGCATGGCGCTGGGACTGGTCTGCACGCGCTTTCGGGATGTAGCGCAAATCGTCCTGAGCGTGATGCAGATGATGATGTTCCTCACGCCCGTGTTCTGGTCGGCCGAGAATCTGCCCCAGCGCGGCCAGTTCATCCTCTGGAACCCCTTTGCCCAGATGCTGGACTTGTTGCGCTCGCCGTTGCTGGGCAACCTGGCGCAGGCGCACAGTTGGTACGGCGTCTTGGCCTGGACGGCGGGCACGCTGATCGCGGCGTGCGCGCTTTTTGCAAAATACTATCGGCGCGTGGTCTACTGGCTTTGAACATGGCCCCTTCCATTTCCCTGAAAAACGTCTCCGTGCATTTCCCAATTTATGGCGCGGGCGCGATTTCGCTGAAAAAAACGCTGGCCGCCTCAGTCACCGGCGGGCGCGTAGGCAAGGAAACCGGCATCCGCGTGGTGCAGGCGCTGCACGGCATCAGCTTTGAACTCAAGGGCGGCGACAAGCTCGGTCTGGTCGGCCACAACGGCGCGGGCAAAACCACGCTGCTGCGCCTGCTGGCGGGCGTGTACGAGCCTTCGGCCGGGCAGTTCGAGCGGCACGGTACCATCGCCAGCCTGATCGACCCTTCGCTGGGTATAGAGCCGGACGCCACGGGCCTGGAAAACATCATGCTGCGCGGCCTGGTGATGGGGTTGAGCAAAAAGGAAATCGAGCGCCTAGCGCCCGGCATCTGCGAATTCAGCGGACTGGGCGAATACCTGGACATGCCGGTACGCACCTATTCGACGGGTATGATGATGCGGCTGGCCTTTTCCATCTCAACCAGCGTGCAGGCCGACATCTTGCTGATGGACGAATGGCTCTCGGTAGGCGACGCCGCCTTTACCGCGCGCGCCGAGCAGCGTATGCGCGAAGTCGTTTCACGCTCGGGTATTCTGGTATTGGCTTCGCACCAGCCCGCGCTGATCGCCGCGGAATGCAACCGGGTCATAAACCTTGAACACGGACGGATCGTGGCTCAAGAAACCGTGCAAGTCATCGATAAACAGTAACCAAAAATAAATTAAGGGAAATTGCAAGCATGAATTCCAATGACCTATACAACATTCATAAAATAAACCGTGAACTCATCCGGGAATTGAGTTTATTGGAACTGTACAACCGGCACAAAGGTAAGGCCTCAGACAAGTGGTCGATTTACTTGCGTGAATATGATAGATTATTCATCAACTACCGCGATAAAGAGCTGGCCTTGCTTGAGATCGGCATCCAGAACGGAGGCTCCCTGGAAGTTTTAGCACAGTATTTTCAGAATGCAAAAAACCTGGTCGGTTGTGACATCAACGAAAAATGTGCAGATTTGACTTATGAAGATCCGAGAGTTTCGGTTCTTTGTGGCGACGCGGGTGATGCACTTACAGTTGATAAAATCAAGAGTATTAGTCCGTCATTT
>JAIRQU010000219.1 GCA_031256305.1 Burkholderiaceae bacterium | reverse complement strand
CTGGGAGAGCGCCGCGTTCGCAATGCGGAGGTCGGGAGTTCGATCCTCCTCCTCTCCACCACTCTTGCTGACAAGAATATCCGATCGCTTGAGGTTCTGTCATTGCGATCAAGTCGTTGCGCCCGTCCGGTTCAATCGTGCTGATCGCGGGCGTGTTTTTCGCGTTACCGGCCAAACTTGGCGCGCGCAAAACCACCCCACCCGTACATACCAGCACAAGCTGAACCGGATGGCGTCGTAATCCGGTTCACTGTAACACGGGCTTCCAAGAAAAACCCGATGTCTTCCGGTCATCGACCAGCGCCGAGGCAATGGCCCGGCGCAGCGGCACCAGGCGGCTACTGACGTGCAGGGCAGCATCGCGCAACCAGCGCACGGGCGGATCGTCGCGGGTATACAGCTCCACGATGGCGCGCGTGGCCATGTACAGCGGCCAGGCGCCTCGCCGGTGCAGGCGCTGGTAGCGGGTTAGTAGCGCAGCATCGCCGATGTCCAGGCCTTGTTCCTGTGCCAGGCGCACGGTGTCGCGCAGGCGCTCAATGCTGGCCAGTCCCAGATTAAAGCCGTGCGCGGTAACCGGATGCATGCCGACGGCGGCATCGCCAGCCAAGGCAAAGCGCGTCCCGACAAAACGGCGGGCGTAGGCGGCCACCAGAGGATAGATGTGGCGGCTGCTTTCCAGCCGCATCGCGCCCAGGCGCTGCGCGTAGCGTTGGGTTATTTCCTGGTTGAATGCCTCTTCGGGCAACGCCGCCAGCCGCCGTGTTTCCTCGCCAGGCAACGTAATCACCGCCGAAGCCAAATGGGGATTGAGCGGCAGCAGCGCCAACGTCTGGCCGTGACCAAACCATTCCCAGGCAGCCAGTTCGTTGTCGGCTTCGTGCCGCATGCGGCAAACCAGCATACTTTTGCCAAAATCGTGCAGATCGGCGTCAATGCCCAATGCCCGGCGGGTTTCGGAAAAACGGCTATCGGCGGCCACCAGCAACGCGCTGGTCAGACGAGTGCCATCGGTGAGTTGCAGCGTGGCTTGCTGCAAACTGGTGCGCACCGATTCGGCCCGCGTCTCGGCATACAGCGTAATGCCGCAGGTATCGCGCACCGTCAGCCAGGCTGCCTTGCGTATCCAGTGGTTAGGCACGAAAACGCCCAGTTGTGATTGACCGACCAGATCGCTGCCAATGAGCATGGGCTGCGCGGCTGCGCCGTTCATGACCTTGGCCGCGCGAATCGGGGAAATCTCCGACTCCGGAATGCGCTGCCACAGGCCCAATTCCCGCATCAGACGCATGGAAGCATGGGTCAGCGCGATTTCACGCCCGTCGAACGCCGGTTCGGTCAGATTGGCCTCGGACTGCTGCTCGACCAGGGCCACGCGCAGCCGCAGGTCGGCGAACGCCTTGGCCAGCGACAGGCCCACAGGCCCCGCGCCGATGATGGTAACGTCGTAATTCATGCCGACCTCCGTCTAAAAAAATCAAGTAGAACACCCCTCGCGCCAGAGCGCATTGACTTGAGTCAATGCGTCTGCCGGGTATCCTGAAAGTCATTTTTCCCGCGCCATGCGGCTATAGCTCGCCCTTGGGGTCGCGCCCCATCAGTGCCACGACGGCCTCGGCGGGATTGAGCCGCCCGTCGAGCAGCGCAACGACGCACTCGGTGATGGGCATTTCCACGCCCAGTTGCGCGGCGCGCCGGGCAATGGTGCGCGCACTGTAAACGCCTTCGGCCACATGGCCGAGCGAGTCGATGGTCTGCGTCAGCGTCATTCCCGACGCCAGTTTGAGGCCGACCTGGCGGTTGCGGCTCAAGTCGCCGGTTGCCGTGAGCACCAGATCGCCCAAACCAGACAGGCCCATGAATGTTTCCGCGCGCGCGCCCATAGCCACGCCCAGGCGCGCGATTTCGGCCAAGCCCCGCGTGACCAGCGCCGCGCGGGCGTTCTGGCCCAATTGCAAGCCATCGGCCAGCCCCGTGGCAATGGCCAGTACGTTCTTGACCGCGCCACCCACTTCCACGCCGGCGATATCGCTGTTGGCATAGATGCGCAGCGCCGGACCATGCAGCGCCTGCACCAACGCCGCGCGAACTTCGGGGTGCGCACTCGCGGCAACCAGCGCGGCAGGCTGGCCATGCGCGACTTCCTGCGCAAAGCTCGGACCGCTCAAGGCGCCGGCGCGCAAACCAGGTGCGCTCTGGCGCTGGATTTCGTGCGGCAGCAAGCCCGCGGGCTGATCGGCAGCTACCGCATCCGCCGGCTCAAAGCCCTTGCACAGCCACGCCACCGGCGACAAATGGACCGGCGCATCACGCAAAGCCGCCAGCATCGCGCGCAAGCCCGCTACAGGCGTAGCAATCACAATGAGATCGGCGCCGGAAGCGGCCCGTCGCAGCGCGGCAGCGCCGCTTTGCACCAACAGCGCTTGCGGCAGTTCGACGCCCGGCAAATAGCGGGCGTTTTCGCGCCGCTGCTGCATTGCCTGAGCCTGCGCCGCGTCGCGCGCCCACAACAAAACGCCGTGCTTGGCGGGGTGGCGGCTGGCCGCCAAAGCCAGCGCCGTACCCCAGGCGCCGGCGCCAGTTACCGCGATCTTCATCGCGGGCTACCTTTTACCCTTTTGCTTTTTTTTTCTGTTCCGCAGCGGCTGGCAGCGCCGCGCTCTCTTCTTGCTGCTGCACCTGCTGGTGTTGCTGCGCCTGCTGCTGCTCGTACATGGCTTGAAAATTGATCTCGGCCAGATGCACCGGCGGGAACCCGCCGCGCACGATCAAATCAGCCACGTTACCACGCAGATAGGGATAGACGATTTGCGGGCAAACCACATTGAGCACCGGAGGCAGTTGCGCCTCAGGCAGGTTGCGGATTTCAAAAATGCCGGCCTGCTTGCATTCGGCCAGGAACAGCGTCTTGTCCTTGACCTTGGTCGTCACGGTAGCGGCCACGGTTACTTCATGTATGTCAGGATGCCCCGCCAGCGATTCGGCGGCCACGTGCAACGTGATCTCGACGGCAGGCTGCTCCTGCTCAAGCAAAATCGCGGGTGAATTGGGCTGTTCGAGCGACGCCTCCTTCAGATACACGCGCTGGATATGAAATACGGGAGCGGAATTTTGTGTTTGCGTTTGTGCTGGTTGCTGATCGGCCATGATGATAGGAAAAGAGTGATAAGAACTAAATCCAAGGAAGTTGCGAATTATGTCATGCCGGATTGGGACGGCTTACATCCTTGCCGCCTTACCCCGCCAGCAGCGGCTGCAAACCGCCGCGCGCGTCCAGCGCCACCAGATCGTCACAGCCGCCCACGTGCGTCTGGCCGATGAAAATCTGCGGCACGGTGCGCCGGCCCGTCAGGGCAATCATGCGGTCGCGCCCGGCGGGGTCAAGATCAATCCTGATCTCTTCTAGGGTCTGCACGCCGCGCGCCTTAAGCAGTTGCTTGGCGCGCATACAAAACGGGCACACGGCGGTGGTGTACATCTTGACGGGTTGCATGGCATCGCTCCTATTGCGTTTTTTCAGTTGGAAGATTAGCCTCTTTCCACGCCTTGAGTCCGCCGGCGATGGCTTGGGCCTTGTCGTAACCGAGTTTTTTGGCCACCGCCACCGCGCGTTGCGCGCGCGCTCCGGTAGCACAGGTCAGCAGCAAAGGCACGGTCTTGTTCTTGACCGCGCCGGGCAGCTTGTCCTGCAATTGCGCCAAGGGCACATTGCGCGCGCCGCCAACGTGCCCGGCCGCGAATTCTCCGGGTTCTCGCACATCAATCACCACCGCGCGTTCGCGGTTGATAAGCTGCACCGCGCTCGCGGGCGTGAGGCCCGCCGCGCCGCCACCCGCGACCAGCGGCCATAACAACATGCCGCCGGAAATAAGCGCCAGCGCGATCAGTACCCAATTGGTCAATATGAAACCCACTTGCGTCCGCCCCTTCTTTGACGATTGTCACTTTGCAAAGGGTTCAATTTTAGAATGCGCGGTTCGGGCTTGCGCCGCCGCGCAACCATTCCTGCTTTCTTTTCCTTCACGCCTCTGGCCAATCCTCATGCACAAACTCGTCCTGATCCGCCACGGCGAATCGACCTGGAACCTGGAAAACCGCTTTACCGGCTGGACCGACGTGGACTTGACCGGCACCGGCATTGAACAGGCTCGGCTAGCCGGGCGTCTGCTCAAGACCGAGGGTTACGATTTCGATCTGGCCTGCACCAGTGTCCTGACGCGCGCCATCCGCACGCTGTGGCTGGCGCTGGAAGAAATGGACCGGCTGTGGCTGCCGGTGGTCAAGAGCTGGCGTTTGAACGAGCGTCACTACGGCGCGCTGCAAGGCTTGAACAAAGCCGACATGGCCAGGCAGTACGGCGATGCGCAGGTGCTCCTCTGGCGCCGCAGTTACGACGCGCCCCCGCCCGCGCTGCAAACCACCGACCCGCGCTGCGAGCGCGGCGACCGGCGTTACGCGGACATTGCCCCGGCGCAATGCCCGCTGACCGAGTGTCTCAAGGATACGGTGGCGCGCGTGCTGCCGTTCTGGAACGAAACCCTGGCTCCGGCCATTCGCGCGGGCCAGCGCGTGGTGGTGGCCGCGCATGGCAATTCGATCCGCGCGCTGGTCAAGTATCTGGACGGCATATCCGATCAGGACATCGTGGGGCTGAATATCCCCAACGGCGTTCCGCTGGTATACGAACTGGGCAATGACCTCAAACCCTTGCGCCATGACTACCTGGGCGATGCCGAGGCGGTGGTCAAAGCCGCGGCGGCGGTGGCCCACCAAGGCAAAGCCTGAACTGATTCCATTGCTTACGGGAGCAGCAGGCGCGCAGATAAGCGCGGATAATGGAGTACATTGAGGTTTCTGCCTCCGTCCATTCATTCTCTTTCCGAGATTTTCCCCTCATTTGTTCATGAGCCAAAAAACAAAAATCGCCGGCTGGATCGCCGCGGGCGCACTGGCCGGCGCGCTGACGACCGTCTCGCTGCAAACGCTGGCGCGCGGCACGTTTGCGCCGCTGCCGCTGGAAGAATTGCAGCAGTTTGCCGCGGTGTTCGGCATTATCAAATCCGATTACGTGGAACCGGTGGATGAGCACAAGCTCATCTCCGACGCCATCTCCGGCATGGTATCGGGGCTGGACCCGCACTCGGAATACTTCGACAAGAAAGCCTACAAGGCATTCCGCGAAAGCACGACCGGGCGCTTCGTGGGGGTGGGCATCGAAATCACACAGGAAGATGGCCTGGTGCGCGTGGTATCGCCGATTGAAGGCTCGCCCGCGGACCGCGCTGGCCTCAAGCCCGGTGACCTTATCACCCGCATTGACGACACCGCCGTCAAGGGCCTGACGCTCAGCGAAGCGGTCAAGCGCATGCGCGGCCAGCCGGGCACCAAGGTTACGCTGACGGTGCTGCGCAAGGAAGAAAACAACCGCATCTTCACCGCGACCGTCACGCGCGAAGAAATTCATAACCCCTCGGTCAAGGCCAAAATCGTCGCCCCCGGTTATGGATGGATCCGCGTCTCGCAATTCCAGCAAGACACGGTGCGTGACTTCGCCGCCAAGCTGCAAGACCTTTATAAGCAAGACCCAAACCTCAAGGGCCTGGTGCTGGATCTGCGCAACGACCCCGGCGGCTTGCTGGACGCGGCCATCGCCGTGTCGGCCGCTTTCCTGCCCGCGGGCGACGTGGTGGTTTCCACCAAGGGGCAAATTCCCGAAAGCAATGCGGTCTTCAAGGCCCAGCCTGAAGATTACATGTCGGGCTGGGGCGCCGATCCGCTCAAGGGACTGCCCGCGGCGCTCAAGAACGTGCCGCTAGTGGTGCTGGCTAACGAAGGGTCGGCCTCGGCCAGCGAAATTGTTTCCGGCGCGCTGCAAGACAACCACCGCGCCACCATCATGGGCGCGCAGACCTTTGGCAAGGGATCGGTGCAAACGGTGCGCCAGCTCGGCCCCGACACCGCCATCAAGCTGACCACGGCGCGCTATTACACGCCCAGCGGGCGCAGTATTCAGGCCAAGGGCATTGTGCCCGACATCATGGTGGACGACACCGCCGAGGGTAGTCCCTACGCCGTGCTCTACACGCGCGAGTCGGATCTGGAAAATCATCTTCAAGGTACTAGCGCGGGACCGAGCAAAAAGGACCAGGAAACGCTGGAAAAAGAGCGGGAAGCCGCCTTCAACCGTCTGGAAACCGATTCCAAGAAGTCCGAAGCGCAGCGCCGCCTGCCCGAATACGGCAGCGACAAGGACTTTCCGCTGCAACAAGCCATCGCCAAGCTCGAAGGCAAGCCGGTCAAGGTCAGCAAGACCATGACGGAGCGCAAGGCCCGATCGGAAGATTCCGATAATTAAGCGGGCGCGATGATGAACGCACACACCAGGCCAGCTTGCGCTGGCCTTTTTTCTCAAGCGCCGCATTTCCGACTTTGACCGTGGCCGAGATTACCGATCAGCAGCTTCTGCGCTACTCCCGCCATGTAATGCTGGAGGGTCTTGGCATCGAAGGCCAGCAGCGTTTGCTGGCCGCGCGCGCGCTCATCATCGGCGCGGG
>JAIRQU010000193.1 GCA_031256305.1 Burkholderiaceae bacterium | reverse complement strand
GGACCTGACCTGCGAGCTGGAGCGCGAGGCCAGCTACGACGAGATCAAGGCCGAAATCAAGGCACAGAGCCAGGACGCGCTCAAGGGCATCCTGGGCTATACCGAGGAGGCGGTCGTCGCCACCGATTTCCGCGGCGACGCGCATTCGTCCATTTTCGACGCCGCGGCAGGCATGGCGCTGGACAAGACCTTCGTCAAGCTGGTGGCCTGGTACGACAACGAATGGGGCTATTCCAACCGTTGCCTGGACATGGCGCGGGTAATTGGCAAAGCCTGACGCGCACGCAGCCGCCAATCTTTTCGGGCAGCGTGACAGCGGTCAAGGGCGGGTCTGGCGTGGCGGCATGGGGGGCGGCGATTCGGTCTGCACGATTCGGTCGCGCGGCTGCGGCAGTCCGCGTTGGCATATGCGGCACAGACGCGCCGCTTGCGGCGGCGCATCGGGTCGCTGCAAGCGGTAAAAGGACGCGCCGCAGGCCGGGCAGATTTGCCGCTGCAAGCGCACCCGGCGCGGCGCGTCTGTGCGGACGGCGGTTGGGCCGGTGGGCGGCGATTGCGCAAAATTGAGCGCGTCGGCGTCACAGACTGCCACGCACAGGCCGCAGCCGATGCAGCGCGCCGCGTCGATGGTGAATTGATCGCCGCCATCGCGCGCGCCGGCGGCTTCCATCCGCAACGCCTGGGCCGGGCACAGGCGCGTGCAGTCCAGGCAAGCGGTACAGCGCGTTTCGTCCAGATGTACCGGCCATAAAGCCGGGGCCGATGTGTTGGCCAGCCGTTCGGTAAGCCAGCGTCGGCTGCTCGATAGCGGCGTGCTGTTCGTCGCGGTGCGTCCCGGCGGCGTCGTCAGACGCCGGAAGAACGCGCGCCGTGCCGGCGCGGATTGCCCGGCAGATTTGGCCAGCATTTGCCAAGCGCGGGGCGCGGCCATTTGCAACGTGGGGGCCGACCGCACTGACGCCACGGCGGCCCATTGACGTTGCCATTCGGCTGCCGCGCCACTGTGCGGACACTGCACGCAATCACCCGTGGCCACCGTGATGGACGCAAGGCCTTGGGTGTCGACCTGGCGCCAGAGCCAGCCGGGCGGCAGTGTGTACAGGCAGGGGATGCGGCTTGCCGCCAAGGCACCCCGGCATTCGACGGCTGCCTGTGCGCAGGCCATCAGCCAACCGCGCGGCGCATCGGCGCGTATCAAAAGCGCTGGAGCGGGCAGAGTGATGGCTTCGGTGGGACAGGCGGCCACGCACAGGCCGCAGCCGTCACAGGCTTCTGCGTCGAACCCCAGGCCGCTGCCGTGCATTCGCCAAGCCTGGCGGGGGCAGGCGTCCACGCAAGCCTGGCACGCCGCGCCCGCGACTTGCTGATGCACACAGCGGTCGGCATGAACGGCTACGATTGCGCCCGCCATGTGTGGCCCCTATCCCTAAAACAGGAAAACCGCCGGGCGGTGCAACCGGTCTGGCACAACAAGCGTGGGTCAGCGCGGCGCGGCGGCACAGTCTCCGTCATGGCGGCTCGCGCCGGGATCGGCGACGACTGGCGGCAGCACGGCCACCGCGGGCAGACGGGCCGCGCAGTTTTCGCAAGCCGTCAGCGTCAATCCCGCCAGCGCGGCGTAGAACGGGGTTGCGGCCCGTTGACTGACGCGCTTGGCGAACAGCGGCAGCCACGTCAGCAGATGCGCTTTGAAAAAGCGCGCCGCTTCCTTGAGTTCGCCGCGTTCCAGCAGCAGGGCGACGAACTCCAGCTCGGTGGCCAAATAGTCGTCGGCGCACTGCCGCCAGTCGGTGACGTGTACCCCGTGGCGGCGGTAGAAGGCGCGCACCGCAAAGGTCGGCTCTTGCAGCATCAGGTGATCTTCATCGCGCCAGACCGATTCATGAGGCGACGCGCGCAGTGCGTGCGTCAGGTAGATGGCGGCAAAGTCGGCGGCCAGTTCATCCTCGCTGGAGACTAGGCTCGGCGCTAGGCCGTCATCATCGGATGCGCCGGAGAGGGCGCACAGCGCCGCGTCCATGCCGCGCAGCCAAGAGTTATCGGGCGCAACCAGTGTCAGCGAGGCCGGAAAGCCGCTGGCGTAGAGCGCGGCCAGATTCTGCGGCGAACGCTCGTGCGCGTGCAGCCAAGCCAATGCGCGCAAATCCTCGGACGCCATGCGCGGCCACGGATCACTGCCAAGCCCGGACTGGGCGTCATCCGTCATGACGTGACGTTACTGACATCGGCGTCGACCGTGAGCGGCGGGCTGTCATCAACGTCGCCGCGCACGGGAATTTCGCAGGGGGTGGTGTTGCTCTTGCCCAGTATGGGAACACACCCGTCATCAGACGCCGTGTCCACGCGGCCCTTGGGGTGCGCGATGAAGACGATTGAAGGATCGGTCAGCGCCGGGTTGGCCATGTGCCTGACCTGACGCACCGGCACGTCCTTGCCTTTAACCATGGCCTTGGTGTCCCAAGTGCCGGCGCGCAATTGGTCGATGGGGCCGATGTCGAGCACGCGCATCATGCACGCCATCACGCAATACGGCTTGCGGCCTGCTTCCTGCTCGTCGATGCACATATTGCACTTTTTGACGATGTTCAGGTGCGGGTCGTACTGCGGCGCGCCAAAGGGGCAGGCCGCCTGGCAGCGGCGGCAGCCGATGCACAGCGTAGAGTCAATGTCCACCACACCATTGTCGGCGCGCTTCCAGATAGCCCCGGTCGGGCAGGTCGGCAGACAGGCCGGCTCGGCGCAGTGGTTGCAGGACATGTTCACCTTGTAGGCGAAAACGTCCGGAAAGCTGCCTCCCTCGATGTACATCACATGCCTAAAGCGCGGCCCTGGCGGCAGGCCGTTCTTGTCCTTGCAGGCCATCTCGCAGGCGCGGCAGCCGATGCAATCGACGTTGTTGTGAATAAAGCCCATCTGCACCGCGGGCTTGACCGGTTCGTAGGTGGTGGCGTCGCGCCGCTCTTGCGCGTACTTGACGCGCGCCTTGGCATCTACGCCCAGTTTGTTGATGATGATCTTTTCAGCCATGACCACGCCCTCCTACATGTCACGGCGGAACACCGCCGAACGGGCCACCGCCAGCTCGTCCCAGCCGG
The DNA here is from genome assembly GCA_031256305.1 of Burkholderiaceae bacterium. GTDB lineage: Bacteria > Pseudomonadota > Gammaproteobacteria > Burkholderiales > Burkholderiaceae_C > Ottowia. Next base: position 8,366 of record JAIRQU010000193.1, on the reverse strand, counting down.
GACGGTACTCCAGGTCGCTCTTCTTGATTTGCGCCATGACGGTGTTGTAGGCGAACGCGCCCGACGGACTGGGGTTGTCCAGCGTCAGAAAATCCGGGTTGCCGGCATGATCGGTGCCGTCCTTGTCCGGGTCCATCCAGGCGCCTTCGTACAACACCAGCACGTGAGGCAACACGCGCTCGGTTACGTAAGCGGGCACGACGACTCTGCCGCGGTCGTTCCAGACTTCCACGATGTCGCCGGTGCGGATGCCGAGCTTCTTGGCGTCGCTGGCATTGATGGTGACTTCCTGCGTGTAGGTCTCGCGCAGCCACGGAATGTTGTAGAAGATCGAGTGCGTGCGCCAGCGCGGGTGCGGGCTGACCAGGTGGAACGGATACTTCTTGGCGATCGGGTGATTGAGCGACTCGAACGGTTCCAGCCACTTGGGAATGTAGGGAATCTCGTAGCCGAACTGGGTCTTGGTCCAATCGGTGATACCGGCCAGGTAAGTCGAAAAGATTTCAATTTTGCCGGATGGCGTCTCGAAGGGCTTGTTTTTGGTGATCTGGTCGAGGAAAGCAACGTGCGGTCCCGGCAGGATGAACTTGTAGACGCCGTGTTGCTTGAACTCGTCCCACGACATCTTTACGCCCTGATTGCGCCGCACCTTGCCGTCCCACCACGCCCGCAGGTAAGCCTCGTCCACCGTGTCGGGGTTCTGGAAATAACTGCGGTCGGCGCGCGGGTTGAAGCGCTTGGCCAGCCCCTTGAGACTGGGGTCAATCTCTTCCAGCCGATAGCACAGTTCGGTGAAAACCTGCAAGTCGGTCTTGCTTTCACCCAGCGGTTCAATGACCTTGGGCCGGTGAATGTAGTAGTGGCCCTTGTGCCAGGGCAAGGCGACATCATGGCGCTCAAAGTGCGTGGCAATGGGCAGCAAATAGTCGGCCCAGATGCCCGAAGGCGTGATGGTTGCGTCCGAGCACACCACCAGTTCGAGCTTTTCGATGGCCTTGATTTCCTGGTTGACGTTGGTCAGTTGGTTGAACCAGTCGCTGCCATGCCAGAAGATGCCCTTGATATTGGGAATCGTGCCATCGAGCTTGTCCTGGCGCGGCCACAGACCGATTTCTTCGCGCTTGACATTCGGGTAATTGAGCACGCAGTGCGCCCAGCGGTCGGATTTGATGGAACCCCACCACAGGTTGGCGTTTTCGTCGTAAGGATATGCCACGCCTTCGGCATGCCACCAGGAACCTACGCCTTCGGAACAGCCGCCCAGGATGCCGATGTTGCCCGTCATGGCCTGCAAAGCAGCGGCCATGCGGTTGTACTGCTCGCCGTAGCTGTTGCGGCCCGGCGCCCATGATGCTTTGAGCGCCGCCGGTTTGGTTTTGGCGTACAGGTCGGCCAGCTTGCGGATGTCCGCAGCCTTGACGCCGCAGATCGCCTCGGCCCATTCCGGCGTCTTGGGCGTGTTGTCGTATTTGCCGAGAATGTAGTCCTTGAAATTTTCCTTGCCCGCGTATTTCTGGGGCAGGGTCCTCGCGTCCATGCCCAGCACGAACTTGTTGATGAACTTCTGGTCTTGCAGGTTGTGGGTGAAAATGTGGTGGGCCATCGCGGCCATCATGGCCGCGTCGGTATTGGGCCTGATCGGAATCCACCAGGCGTCATAGACCGCAGCCGAATCGGTGTACTGCGGATCGACCAGCACGAATTTGCAGCCGCGCTGCTTGGCCATCCGCATGTAGTAAAACGTGTTGCCACCGTGGAAGGTGTAGGCCGGGTTCCAGCCCCACATGATGATGAGCTTGCTGTGCGCGAAGGCGTCGTCCTCGTTGCCGTCATCAAGGGTGCCGAAAGTCATGTTCGAACTGAACACGGTGGCTTGGTACGATGGCACCGACCATGAATTGGTGCGGCAGCCGAACAGGCCCAGAAAGCGCGCCGGCCAACCATCGATCTGATCGCTTTTGTGTAGTACGCCGTAAGTGGCGCCGGCATACGCCTGATCCAGCAGCGCCGTGGGGCCGTAGTCTTTTTTCAGTTGCACCATTTTGTGGGCAATCTCGTCGAGCGCCTGGTCCCAACTGATGCGCTTGAACTTGTGCTCGCCGCGCGCGCCGACCCGCTTCATCGGGTACAGCAGGCGTTCGGGCGAATACAGGCGGGTGCGATAGCTGCGCCCGCGCAGGCAGCCGCGCAACTGCAGCTCTTCCTCGGTGTCCTTGCCGTCGAAGCCGCCAAGCTGATACGAACCGTTGTCGGTGGACAGCCGCACGATCACGTCGCCTCTTTTGTGCGCGACCAGCATGTGACGCGAACCGCAGGTGTGCGCGCACGAAGTCACCACGGTGGTCAACTGGTCGTCGGTGAAATAAGGCTCGTAGGCAAAGGCGCGCGCCTCCTTGGGGGCGAACGTGAGTCCGACGCCCGCCAGCGCCGCCGCGCCCGTCCCGGCGCCGATGACCTTCAAAAAGTCGCGCCGCCGGTAACCGCCGGTTTGATCCAGGCTGTCATGGACGCTGGGGAAATGCACCGCCGGTTCCTCTGCTGACGGCGCTTGAGGCCAGTCGTTTTTCATGGTTTCTCTCCTTGACTGGATGCGGCGGGGGCTGGTTCGGACGCAGCTTCGCTAGGCGTAGCTGTAGCGCTTTGCGCCGTGAGGGGGCCGACGACAGGCCGGGGCGGCCCCATGCCGACGAGAAAGCGCGCTTCCGATTGTGTCGGGCGATCCTTGGCCCAGACGGGTGTTTCAGTGGGCATGTTCGGCCACGGATGGCGTGTATAGGGATAAATGATGCGATACCACGCCCGCCCGCCGTGGCAGCCATAGCACACGTCACCGCCGTTGGGCTTGGCGGCAAGCTCTTCGATGGTTTTGGCGTTGAGGTAATTGACCTGATGCCGCACCGTGCGCTGGAAGCTGTGGCACGCCGCCACGCAGTTGTTCTGGAATAATTTTTTGTACTGCGGCCAAGGGCCGGGCAGGCCCATCACGGGCCAGTTCATTTGGCCGTGGCATTTCAGGCAGGTTTCTTCCGGCACCACCGTTTTGCGCAACGTGAGGTCCGGTTGTGCGGTGGCCGAGCTGCCAGAGGTCTGATCCCTGGGGTCGCTGCCCTGGTGGCAGGTGTTGCAATGCAGGTTCATGACCTGCTTGGCATACGGCATGACCAAATGCCGGCGATGGAAAGTTTCCTGATCGCCCTGATAAGTGGAAAGCTCCTGATACCAGGCTTTGGCGCTGGAAGATTGAAGTCCCGCCAGCGAGGTCTTGCGCACCGACGGCTGGAGCACCTCGGCATGACAGGCCAGGCACTGCTGATCGGTGGCCTGCTCAATCGCGGGTTTGAAGTGAATGGGATCGTATTGGGCTGCCTGATAACTCATGGCCGCCCTATTGGCGGAAGCGGGTGCCGAAGCGGGCATGGCAGCCGATGCCACTGACGCGGAGGGAGAAACGGAACTGCCGCAGCCAGCTACGGTCAGCGCAGCAAACAAGCTCGCCGATACGACACGCAACAGCCTAAGCCAGGAAACTCTCATTGGAGTGGCTCCCGTGAATGGATCAAGAATCTATGCCGTTTGCCGGAACGAGATGCAGAGCAAGAACCCGGCCATTGATTTTCGCGCACTGGATACATCGCGCACAAACCCCGGTTGCCGTAGCCGTAATAAGCGGCCACTGGCAACACGACAAACCTCCCAAGTTCGGGAGGGCAACAGCCGCGAAAGATCTGACCGGTAATAACCTGCACGGTTGCCCGCGCAACCGGTCAAATCCCCGCGTGCTGCACGGCTCTTTTTATTTGTTACCGGACATGCCGCTCATGCCTTGTTGGCCGGACATGCCGCTCATGCCTTCCTGACCCGACATGCCACTCATGCCTTGCTGGCCGGACATGCCACTCATGCCTTCTTGACCCGACATGCCGCTCATGCCGGACATGCCGCTCATGCCTTCCTGGCTCTCGCTCTTCTTGGCCCTATGGTGCTTGTAATGCTTGTGGTGCTTGTGGTGCTTGTGGTGCGCGGGCTTGGCTTTTTCGCCGGACATGCCGCTCATGCCTTCCTGGCCCGACATGCCGCTCATGCCGGACATGCCGGACATGCCTTGCTGGCCGGACATACCGCTCATGCCTTCCTGACCCGACATGCCGCTCATGCCGGACATGCCTTGTTGGCCGGACATGCCGCTCATGCCTTCCTGACCGGACATGCCGCTCATGCCTTGCTGTTGCGCCATGACCGGCAGGGCAGCGCTAAGCGCGGCAGCCAAGACCGACAGACCGAGAACGTTACGAATGACTTTCATGAAAAACTCCTTGATTGAGGAAAATTGACGACACATGGGGCGAATACCCCTCTGCCTGCCGGCAGCATCATAAACGCCTGCGGATGCAAGCGTCAACGATTCTAGACAACCGCGCGCCGCTTGTCGAGCAGCGCAACGGTGGTAATTATCAGACAGCGCCGAACAAACACAGGCGGCGCTGTCTGATCTGGAACAACCCATGCCACGCCGGGAATTTCTGCTTCCTTGAGCGGGAATTCCTGCGAAGCGGTGTTTGTATATTATTACGTCCACGACAGGGCCGTAACGCGCCAGCGCGCGCAGAGTCCATCGGGGCATGACCTGGTTCATGACGTTATCAGCAGTCTATGGATTCACTGATCTGAATGAACATTGCTGGATGCGCTGGCGCGGCAACAACAGCGCTTCAGCGCAGTGACGATGCGGTGTTTGACGGCGCGGCCTGCGCCTGCGCATCGTGATGCCAGCCGCGCAAATCGTAGGGAGCATTCATGCCCGGATAGCGCAAGGGCACCCACCAGTTGCCTGTGGCCGCAATCGTCTCGACATTACCGGGCGCGGGTTTTTCAATGCCGTGCAAGGCGCGCTCGACCTGTTCTGGCGTGCGTGCGGTCTCGGTTACCTGCGGCGCGGCGTCAGGCCGCCGGTCCGGCTGCAAGCCGGCGATACACCCGCCAGTCTGGGCAAGTGCGCTGACGGTACAAGTCATCAAACCAAATGCGAAAAGCAGTGGAATTTTTATCGCTGTCATATCGTTATCTACACCCATCATCCTTCAGTGGCAAGCAAAACGATTGCCGCGCGCCATTGGGCGATGAGTCAGGGCAAATTTGTTAGGAAATGATAGCCTGATGGGCGTGAGTTGTCTAGATGGTTTTGGGGCAAAGTGTCAGGGATTTCAACACCGTGTGGGAAGGACTGTTGTTTCTAGGCACCACATTTTTTTATGCGCGCCATGTTTTTGAGCGCCAAACCGGTCGGCGTGCCGGTGCGCGCCACCTCTTCAGGCGCGCCGGCTGCGGCGATGCGCCCGCCCGCGTCACCGCCGCCGGGGCCGAGGTCGATGATCCAGTCAGCCTCGGCGATCAAGTCCAGGTCATGTTCGATGACCAGCACGCTCTGGCCGCCATCGACCAGGCGGTGCAGCACGCGGATGAGTTTTTCCACGTCCTGCATGTGCAGACCGACGGTGGGTTCGTCCAGCACGTAGAGCGTGTGCGGGGGGGGCTGGCCCCGGCGCGTCAGCCGCAGCGCCGGGCCGCTCCCAGGCAAGGCTGCATCCCCCTCAAGGGGATGTCCGCCGAAGGAGGCAGGGGGCAATGAACTGTCGCGCACCTTGGCCAGTTCAGTGACCAGCTTGATGCGTTGCGCCTCGCCGCCCGATAGCGTGGGCGAGGGCTGGCCCAGCGTCAGATAGCCCAGTCCCACGTCGCCCAGCAGTTGCAGCGGGTGGGCGATGGCGGGCATGGCGGCGAAGAAAGACGCGGCCTCATCGACTTCCATGCGCAGCACGTCGCCCACGTTTTTGCCGCGCCAGGTGACGGCCAGCGTTTCGGGGTTGAAGCGCGCGCCCCGGCAGACTTCGCAGGGCATTTTCACGTCGGGCAGAAAGCTCATTTCGATGGTGCGCATTCCTTGTCCTTCGCAGGCCGGGCAGCGTCCCTGGCCGGTGTTGAAGGAAAAGCGCCCCGGCCCCCAGCCGCGCGCCTTGGCTTCCAGCGTATCGGCAAAGAGTTTGCGCACGGTGTCCCAAAAGCCGATGTAGGTGGCCGGGCACGAGCGCGGCGTTTTGCCGATTGGGGTCTGATCGACTTCCAGCACCCGGTCGATGGCCGGCCAGCCTTCCAGACCCGCGCAGCCGACCAGATCGCTGCTTCTGATTCCAGAGCGCCCGGCGCGCACTCTCTCTTGTACGCAGCGTTGCACGGAAGCCAGCAGCACGTCGCGCGCCAGGGTGGATTTGCCCGATCCGCTCACGCCCGTGACGGCGACCAGACGGTGCAGGGGCGCCGCCGCGTCAATGTCTTTCAGGTTGTGCAGATAAGCGCCCTTGACGAGCAGCCAGCCGTCGCCGCTGTTGACCGGCGCGGCGGGCGGCGCGCTGCCCACGGGACGGCGCGGGTGCATGGGGTGGCGCATGGCCTGGCGCAGATAGCGGCCCGTGGCGGAATCGGGCGCGGCTTCCAGATCGGCCACCGTGCCTTGCGCCACCAGCGCGCCGCCGCGCACGCCCGCGCCGGGGCCGATGTCGATCAGATGGGAAGCCGCACGGATGGTGTCCTGGTCGTGCTCCACCACCACCAGCGTGTTGCCCTGCGCGGCCAGACTGCGCAGGGCGTCCAGCAACACCTGGTTGTCGCGCGGGTGCAGGCCGATGGTCGGCTCGTCCAGCACGTAGCACACGCCTTGCAGGTTGCTGCCCAGTTGCGCCGCCAGCCGGATGCGCTGCGCCTCGCCGCCCGATAACGTGGGCGCGCCGCGGTCGAGCGTGAGGTAGCCCAGACCCACCTGTTCCAGAAATTGCAGGCGGCTCTTGATTTCGGGCAGCAGGTCGCGGGCGATGTCCGCGTTGCGCCCGGACAGCGCCAGTTGGCCGAACCAACGTTGCAGCGATGCTATTGAAAGGCTAGCAAGACTGGTGATGGATACGCCGTTTTCTGACGCGCCATCCGCGCCGCTTTGGGCTGGACCGAGCGGCGGAATGCCCGCGCTTTCGAGCCGTACGGCGCGTGCCACCGGGTTCAGGCGCGTGCCGTTGCAGGCGGGGCAGATGGTGTTCTCGGCCACGTCATCAAGTTCAAGTTCCGGTTCGGCAAAGGAACGTTCCCGTCCGCGCGCGTCGCCGTCTTTGTCGATCTGCGTGTCGTCCAGCGCGCGGCGCTGCTCGCGCGTGAGCCGGATGCCGGTGCCCACGCATTCCGGGCACCAGCCGTGCTTGCTGTTGTAGGAGAACAGGCGCGGGTCCAGTTCGGCGTAACTGGCGCCGCACACCGGGCAGGCGCGCAACGTTGAAAATGATTCCACCCGCCCGATGTCCGCCGTGGGCCGGCCTTCCAGCATGGCTTGCGAGAGTTGCTCTGCGTCAAAGCCGTGCAGCACATGCACCACGCCCTTGCCCAGTTCCAGCGCGCGCGCCAGCGCCTGGCGCAGCGGCGCTTCGCTGGCGGGCGTCACGGCCAGGCTTTGCACCGGCAGTTCGATGTCGTGTTCCTTGTAGCGGTCGATGCGCGGAAAGCCCGTGGTCGGCAGAAACTGCCCGTCCACCCGCAGATGCGTGTAGCCGCGCGGGCGCGCCCAATCGGCCAGTTCGGTATAGACGCCCTTGCGGCCCATCACCAGCGGCGCGAGCAGGCCGATGGTCTGGCCGCGGTAGCGGGTGATGATCTGCGCGGCGATGCGTTCGGGGGTTTGCGGATGCAGCGCCGCGCCGTCGTGAATGCAGTGCTGCACGCCCAGCTTGACGTACAGCAGGCGCAGAAAGTGCCACACCTCGGTGGTGGTGCCTACGGTGCTCTTGCGCCCGCCGCGCGAGAGGCGCTGCTCAATGGCCACCGTGGGCGGAATGCCATAGACCGCATCGACTTCCGGGCGGCCCGCGGGCTGCACGATGCTGCGCGCATAAGCGTTAAGGCTTTCCAGATAGCGCCGCTGCCCTTCGTTGAACAGGATGTCGAATGCCAGCGTCGATTTGCCTGAGCCGGAAACGCCGGTGATGACGTTGAATTTGCCGCGCGGAATATCGACCGACAGGTTCTTGAGGTTGTGCTCGCGGGCGTGAACGATGGCGATGGCGGCGCTGTGCCGCGGCGCGTTCGTTTCTGCGCCCATGCGGGTCTGCGGGCGCGGCTCCTGAACGGCGGGCGCGGGGTGCGGCGCGCCGTCCAGCGCGGCCACGTAGTCGCGCAGCGCTTGCCCGGTCAGCGACACCGGGTGCGCCATGATCTGCGCGGGCGCGCCTTGCGCGACCAGTTGGCCGCCCGCGTCGCCGCCGCCGGGACCCAGGTCGATGATCCAGTCCGCCGCGCGCATCACGTCCAGGTTGTGCTCGATGACGATCAGCGAA
>JAIRQU010000128.1 GCA_031256305.1 Burkholderiaceae bacterium | reverse complement strand
CCGCGGCGAGGCGGCGGCGGTGTTCTTGTTGAACGCCGCCGACCCGCGCGTGATCCGCGCCGCGCGCACGGCCATGACCCGCGTGGGCTTCAAGGCGCAGCGCGCCGCCGCCAGCGTGTTGCGCGCCGCGGCCCGCCGCCAGACCGGGCGCCCACCCGCCACCGTGGGGCGCGCGCCGGTAGCCGAGCAGATCATCCATTTCGTCAACAAGAAGCTGCCCGCCGGGCTGCCATCCAAGACCGCGCGCGCGATGCTGGACATCGAAGACCGGCAGGTTGTGCCGGTCATCCGCGACCCGCAGCGCACACGGGCCGACAGCGAGGCGGTGTTCTACTTTCCCGGCTGCGGTTCCGAACGCCTGTTCTCGCAGGTCAGCCTGGCCGTGCAGGCCATGCTCTGGCACGCGGGCGTGCAGACCGTGCTGCCGCCCGGCTACGTGTGCTGCGGCTACCCGCAACGCGGCAGCGGTCAGTTCGACGCGGCCGAAAAAATGATTACCGACAACCGGGTGCTGCTGCACCGCGTCGCCAACACGCTCAATTACCTGGACATCAAAACCGTGGTCGCCAGTTGCGGCACCTGCCGCGACCAGATCGCGGGCTACCGCTTCGAGGACATCTTTCCCGGCTGCCGCATCATCGACATTCACGAATACCTACTGGAAAAAGGCATCACCCTGCCCGCCGCCCAGCAGGGCGCCTACCTGTACCACCCGCCCTGCCACGACCCCATCACGCTGCAAGACTCCACCCTGACCGTCAAGGCGCTGATCGGCCCGCGCGTGGTCAAAAGCGAACGCTGCTGCGGCGAGGCGGGCACACTGGGCGTGACACGCCCGGACATCGCCACCCAGGTGCGCTTTCGCAAGGAGCGCGAAATCCGCCAAGGCGAAGCCGCCCTGCGCGCAATCATTAAAAGCAGCGATACCACTGCGAGCGCGGCCGGCGCCGGGGACAACCTGAAAATCCTCACCACCTGCCCCAGTTGCCTGCAAGGACTGTGGCGCTACCAAGATGATTTACAGACCGGCTTGTTGCAAGCCGATTACGTCATCATCGAAATGGCCCGCCACATTCTGGGCGAAAACTGGCTGCGCGACTACGTGCAAAAAGCGGGCGCGGGCGGTATCGAGCGGGTGTTGGTGTAGGGCGCGGCCCCTCACGCCCTGTTTTCCAGGCGCGCGGCAATCAACGCCCGCGCGCCCAGCCGAATGCCGGCCTGGGTATCGCTACTCAAGCTTCCATGCCCTTGGCCGCCGCCCCATCCACGAACACCTTCAACTCGCCCGGCACGATGGGCGTCCAGTGCTCGTCGGTGGTCAGCGGCGTGGTTGCGACCACGGTCACGCGGTCCGTGGGCGTGGTGTGTTGGGCGAAATCGACCGTGAGGTCCTCGTCGGCCAGATGGGCGCGGGCAAACGGGTACTGGCGCGTGACGTAACACAGCTTGGTGCTGGCGTGCGCCCATAGCGCCTGGCCGTTGGAGAGCAGAAAGTTGAACGTGCCAAAGCGCGCCGCTTGCAACGCCAGATCGGCCAGCGTGCGCGTGAGTTCCTCCAGCGCCGGCATATTCGCGTGCGCCTTGCCCAGTTCTTGCAACAACCAGCAGAAAGCGCGCTCACTATCGGTATCGCCCACCGGACGCAAGCGCCCATGCAGACGCGGCGCGTAGCCTTTCAAGTCGCCGTTGTGCGCAAATACCCAGTAGCGGCCCCATTGCTCGCGCACGAAGGGGTGGCAGTTCTCCAGCGTGACCGCGCCCACGGTGGCCTTGCGGATGTGCGAGATGACGTTGTGACTCTTGATCGGGTAGCGGCGAATCAGTTCGGCCACCTGCGAATCACAGGCCGCGTCCTTGTCGATGAACAGCCGGGTGCCGCGTCCTTCAAAAAACGCGATGCCCCAGCCGTCGGCGTGCTGATCGGTGCGCCCGCCGCGCTGCGCGAAGCCGGTAAAACTAAAGCGCACGTCGGTGGGCGTGTTGCAATTCATTCCAAGCAACTGGCACATGATGGCAAAGAACTGGCGCAAACGGGACGATGGGTGATATTCTGCGGGTAACGCGCACGCAATGCTTGAATGCCGTTATTTTCGAGGAACACAGGAGATTACCGATATGACCCCCGCCCTGACACCAGCCCAGTTGGCCGAGCTGAAAAGCCTGCTGCTGGCGCGCCGCCAGGAACTGACCGCGCAGATGAACCAGAACCAGGCCAACCTGGCTCCGCCCGAAGTCAACGCCGGCAGCGTGTCGCAAGACGAGAACCGGCGCATGGCCAATCAGACGCGCGAGATCGAAGGCACGCTCACCGCCCTTGACCGCGAGGAAATCGCGCGCATCGACCGCTCGCTTGAATCCATGACGCGGGGCGACTACGGCATTTGCAAGGCGTGCGGCGAACCCATCGCCTTTGCGCGCCTGAAAGCCGAACCCATGACCGAGCACTGCGTGGCCTGCAAGTCCGATTGGGAAAAGAAGCACCCGCAAGCGCGGGCCTGAGCGGGGCCGCAAACAAAGCGCCTGTCAGCGCCTTTTGCCACTGGATCATTGCCCAGAATCATTGCCAAACACCGGCGGCGCGCAGTTGCGCCGTGGCGGCCTCGGCCCAGCCGCGGTTGGCCGCCGGGCTGGCGGGACTGGGGTGCAGGATGCGGCCCATTTGCAAACCCGCCATCGGTTGTCCGGCCAGCGCCTCGACGGCGCGCTTTTCGGCAAATGCGCCGATGCCGATCAGCCAGCGCGGCTGCGTTGCCGCCACGACCCGGCGCAGATGCGCATCACACGCGGCGTACAGCGGCGCGGTTTCGTGCGCGGGCAATTTGTCCGGGGTCAGGTTGCGGCCCTGGTCAAAAAAAGCCAGCGGGCAGTAGTTGACGACCAGGGCGTCGGCAAAAAACGCCCCGGCGTCGCCAAAGCGCGCGCGCATCAAGCCCCACAAGCGGCTGCCGCTGACCTCGGAGCGGGCGCAGGCAAAGCCTTCGATGGGGCGCTTGGGGTTCTCGCGCGCCGGTTTGCGCACCGGCGCCTCAATGCCCAACCAGCCGCGCGCCATGCCCACGTCGCCAAACGGCACGCCGGTCTGCACCATGCCGAAGGGTCCGGGGTTCATGCCCAGAAAAAGTACGCGCTTGAAACCATTGCCGCAGCGCGCCAGGTACTGTTCATGTCCGGCCCAGGCATATTCGAGCGGGTTGTAAACGTGACTGACCGGCGCGGCAAAGGTCAGCGGCGCCAGCGCGGCGCACAGCTCGCGCGCGGCGGCGATCAATTCATGGGCAACGGTGGATTCTGTCATGTCAAGGCCATACTCTGCGCCACAAGCGGATGCGCTGGCCGCGCCCTCAGGCCGGCATCAGACGCCGCATTTTGGAAATGCCCAGCAACATGCCGATGGCCAGCCCCAGCGTGACCATCGCCGTGCCGCCGTAGCTGATGAAAGGCAGCGGCACGCCGACCACGGGCAGGATGCCGCTGACCATGCCCATGTTGACGAAGGCATAGGCAAAAAA
>JAIRQU010000184.1 GCA_031256305.1 Burkholderiaceae bacterium | reverse complement strand
GGTCATGCCCAGCAGCGTGACCGCGTGGCCGCGCGCCTGAAGCAAACGCTGGACGTGCCCGGCCTGCCACAGCGCCAGCCGGCTTTCGCGCGTGGCGATGGTGATGGGAAAAGTCATGGTGCAAACGACGGGGCCAGAAAGTGATCGATGGTAACGGGCCGTCCTGCCATGCCATGCCCCGCCGCGTTAAGCGGGACTTACCGCTTTTCCCCCGCCGCCCTTACACCCCGGCCAGCACCCGCACGTGTGCTTCCACGCAGCGCGCCAGGGGTTCGAGGGTGTAGCCGCCTTCCAGACAACTGACGATGCGGCCCTGGGCGTGCTGCCGGGCCACGTCTTTGATGCGCTGGGTGATCCAGGCAAAGTCCTGCTCGGTCATGCCCATCTGGCCCATGTCGTCGTCGCGGTGCGCGTCGAACCCGGCGCTGATGAAGATCAGTTCGGGCCGGTGCGCTTCCAAGCGCGGCATCCACATCTGCTCGACCAGTTCGCGGATTTGCACGCCGCGTGTGTAGGCTGGCACGGGACAGTTGACCAGGTTGGTTTCGTGCCGGGGCGGGGTTTCGGGAAAGAAGGGGTGCTGGTAGTAGCTGACCATCAGGATGCGCTGGTCGCCCGCCACGATTTCCTCGGTGCCGTTGCCGTGGTGTACGTCAAAGTCCACGATGGCCACGCGCTGCAAGCCCAGCCGCTCGCAGGCGTATTTGGCGGCGATGGCCACGTTGCTGAAAAAGCAGAACCCCATGACCTGATTGCGCGTGGCGTGGTGGCCCGGTGGGCGGGTGCCGCAAAAGGCATTTTCCAGCTCGCCGTGCATCACGGCTTCCACCGCGTCAATGGCCGCGCCCGCCGACAGTCGCGCGGCGTGGTAGGTGTACTGGTTCATCACGGTGTCGGAGTCCAGCGAATAATGGTCGGGACCGCCGGCGGCCATCTCCTCGATCAGCATGTCGTTCAAACCGCGCAAGGCCGCCACGTGCCGCCGGCCATGCGCCAGCAACAGCGCGCCCGTGTTGGCGGGCGTGGCCAAGCGGCGTTCGAGCAGGTCCATCACGCCCGAAGCCAACAGCCGGTCTTCGATGACATCCATCCGCTCCGGGCTTTCCGGATGCCCCCGGCCCATGTCATGCTTGCGGCAATCGGGGTGCATGAAATAGCCTGTCTTGCTCATGCCGGAATCTCCTGTCGTTTGTTCCCCGGCGTCAAATCCGGTAACGTCCGGGGTTATGAACCATCCAACCCAAGCGATCCGCGCCGTTGCCAATCAGCTTAACACGGTCATGGCAGGCAAGGCCGGGCAGGTGCGCGATAGCCTGGTGTGTCTGCTGGCGGGCGGACATCTGCTGATCGAGGACATTCCCGGCGTAGGCAAGACCACGCTGGCACACGCGCTGGCGCGCAGCTTGGGCTTGCAGTTTTCGCGCGTGCAGTTCACCGCCGATCTGATGCCCAGCGATTTGTCGGGCGTGTCGGTGTATGAGCGCAGCCAGGAACAATTCGTGTTCCACCCCGGCCCGGTGTTTGCGCAGGTGCTGCTGGCCGACGAAATCAACCGCGCCAGCCCCAAGACGCAAAGCGCGCTGCTCGAAGCGATGGAAGAGCGCCAGGTCACCGCGGAAGGCCAAACGCGCCCGCTGCCCTGGCCGTTTTTCGTGATCGCCACGCAAAATCCGCACGACCAACTGGGCACTTACGCGCTGCCCGACTCGCAACTGGATCGCTTTCTGATGCGCATTTCGCTGGGCTACCCGGAACGCGCCGCCGAGCGTGAATTGTTGGCGGGCCATGACCGCCGCGCGCTGGCCGACAGCCTCAAGCCGCTTCTGACGGCCAGCGACTTGGCCGCGCTGCAACAGGCCGTGGCCGCGGTGCACGTTGCCCCGCCGCTGCTCGATTACGTGCAAGACCTGATCGCCGCCACGCGCTCGGGCCGCTGGTTCGCGCAGGGCCTGTCGCCGCGCGCGGGCATTGCCCTGCTGCGCGCGGCGCGGGCGCAAGCGCTGGTCGCGGGCCGCGATTACGTCGCGCCCGACGATGTGCAGGCCATCCTGCCGCAGTGCGCGGCGCACCGCATGGTTCCGGTGGGCGACGCGGGCCGCGGCGCGGTCGAGCAAGTGCGGGCCATGCTGGCCGCGGTGCCGCTGCCATAACGGCAAACAGATGTCGAGCATGGCCATGAACTCTGCCCCAGAGCCAGCCGCCCCGCCCTGGTGGGCCTGGCGCGCCCAATTGGGCGTGCGGCTGCGCAACTGGCGGGCGGCGCATCTGACGCCCGCCGACAGCCTCACGCTGACGCAGCGGCGCGTTTACATCCTGCCCACGCGCGCCGGGCTGCTGCTGGCCGCAACGCTGGGGGTGCTGCTGATCGCGTCGATCAATTTCCAGCTCAATCTGGGTTATTTGCTGACCTTTTTGCTGGCGGGGTGCGCCGCCGCCAGCATGGTGACGGGTTACGGCAATTTGCGCGGAATGACTTTGCAGGCCGCGCCGCCGCAGCCGGTATTCGCAGGCCGCTTGGCCCTGCTGGACGTGCGGCTAATTAACGCGCGGCGCGGCCCGCGCCTGGCCATTGGCATCGCCCGTTACGGCGCGCTGGACCCGCGCGGCCTGCCGGTCAAATCAGTCCGCTGGGTTTGGGCCGACGTGCCCGGACAAGGCCAGACCACGGTGCGCATCAGTTGGTTGCCGCCGCGCCGGGGCCTGTGGCCCGCGCCGCCGCTGACCGCCGAAACGCGCTATCCGATGGGCGTCTTCCGCATCTGGGCGGTATGGCGGCCCGCCGCGCGCGTGCTGGTCTATCCCGCGCCAGAAGCGCCCTGCCCGCCCCTGCCGCGCGGCGAACCGGTGGCCGGCGCCGGCCCCGCCAGCAACGCGCAGGCGGGCGGCCAATTCGATGGCGTGCGCGCCTACCGGCGCGGCGACCCGCTCAAGTTGCTGGTCTGGAAAAAATACGCGCGTTCGGGCGAGCTGATTTCACGCGACGCGCAGACCCCGCAGCGGCAGGCGCTGTGGTTGGACTTTGCCAACGCGGGCGTACTTGGACCGGAGCAGCGCCTGTCGCGCCTGACGGCCTGGGTGCTGGCCGCCGATGCGCAAGGGCTGGATTACGGCCTGCGTTTACCGGGACAAACCATCGCCCCGGACAATGGCCCAGCGCAGCGGCTGCGCTGCCTGGAGGCGCTGGCCCGATGCTGACGCGCCCCATGTCCGCCGACCCCGCCGCGTCGCTTGTCAATAGCGGCTTGCGGCAACGCCTGACTCGGCGCCTAGCGCACCTGCCGCGCGAAACGCGCGACACCGGGTTCCTGCTGACGGTGATCGCCTGGATCACGCTGCCGCTGGCCTCCAGCATTCCGCCGTGGGCGACGCTGCTGACGGCCGCAGCGCTGCTGTGGCGCGGTTGGCTGGCCTGGACGGGCCGCCCGCTG
>JAIRQU010000040.1 GCA_031256305.1 Burkholderiaceae bacterium | reverse complement strand
CCGTGTGCGCTGGCTGGCCTGCGCGGCCATGCGCGCCGAGTTGGCGCGGGTGCTGACCTACCCGCGCATCACGGCGTTTCTGGCCCGGCGCGCGATGGCGGCGGGGTGTGCGCCGGAATGCACGCCGGAGCGTATCGCGCGGCAAACGCTGGCCGCGTTCGACCGCCATGCCCGGTTGCAGCCCGATCCGCCCGCTTGCCCGGCGCGCTGCCGCGATCCCGACGATCAAATCTTCATCGACCTGGCCGCCGCGCACCGCGCCGTTCTGCTCTCGCGCGACCGGGCCGTGCTGGCGCTGGCCCGCGCCTTGCGTCCGCGCGGCGTGTGCGTGCAGGCGCAGTGGCGCGCGCCCGATGCCTTGGCGCTTGCGGCGGCGGGATAATCGCGCGACCATGAATCAGCTTGAGGCCCTGCGGCAATTCACCACGGTGGTGGCCGACACCGGCGACTTTCGCCAGCTTGCGCAGTTTCAGCCGCAAGACGCCACGACCAACCCCTCGCTGGTCTTGAAGACGGTGCGGCAGCCCGGATACGCGCCGTTGCTGCAAGAGACCGTGGCGCGCTTTCGCGGCCAGCCGGAAGACGAAGTCATCGACCGGCTGCTGGTGCGGCTGGGCTGCGAGATATTGGCGCTGATTCCGGGGCGCGTTTCCACCGAGGTCGATGCCCGCCTGTCGTTCGACACCGAGGCCACCTGCACCCGCGCCGAGCGCATCGTGGCGTTGTACAAGGCGGCGGGCATCGCGCCCCAGCGCGTGCTCATCAAGATCGCCGCCACGTGGGAAGGTATCCGCGCCGCCGAGCGGCTGGAGCGGCGCGGCATTCACTGCAATTTGACGCTGCTGTTTTCGTTCTGCCAGGCGGCGGCGTGCGCGCAGGCGCGGGCGCGGCTGATTTCGCCGTTCGTGGGCCGCATCTACGACTGGCACAAAGCCAAGGCGGGCGCGGCCTGGGACGAGGCGGCGCACGCGGGCGCGCAAGACCCCGGCGTGCAGTCGGTGGCGCGCATCTACCAGTACTTCAAGCGCCACGGCATCGCCACCGAGGTGATGGGCGCGAGCTTTCGCAACACCGGGCAAATCCTGGCGCTGGCCGGGTGCGATCTGCTGACCATCAGCCCAGACCTGCTGGCGCGACTGGCGGCGCGCGAAGCGGCGGGCGATGCTATGGTTTCAAGAGCGCTCGACCCGGAAATTGCGCATTCTTTTGACTTGCCGCTGGTCCAGTACGATGAACCGGCGTTCCGCTTTGCGCTCAATCAGGACGCCATGGCCACCGAAAAGCTGGCCGAGGGCATTCGCGCTTTTGTCGCCGACGCCGAAAAACTCCAGGCCCTGATGCGGGCGGTTTGACCGGAAATAACCGTGCATTGGCAACACCGTCCGCGTTGCGACCAGGCGTCTGCCTGGGCGCTGCTGCAAGCGCATTACAAACAACATTTCGCGGCGCATGTGTTCGACCTGCGCCGTGCTTTTGCCCAAGACCCGCGCCGCGCGCCGGACTTCAGCCTGCAAGCGCCGCACGTTTTTGCCGATCTTTCCAAGAACCTGATCGACCGCCGTGCGCGCGAGCTGCTGGGTCAACTGGCGCGCGAATGCGGCGTGGAAACGCACCGCGACGCGCTGCTGGCGGGCGAGCCGGTCAACGTCACGGAAAACCGGCCCGCGCTGCACCCGCTGTTGCGCGCGCCGCCAAACGACCCCGGCGTACCTGCCGCGCTGCACGATGCACACGCGCAAATGCTGCGAAACCTGGATAACATGCTCTCATTTGCGGAGCAGGTGCGAGCCGATGCCAGCATCACGGACGTGGTACACATTGGCATCGGCGGCTCCGACCTGGGGCCGCGCCTGGCGGTGCAGGCGCTGGACGCCTATGTGACCCCCGGCGCGGCGCGCCTGCACTTCGTGGCCAACATGGACGCGCACGATCTGCTGACCGCGCTGCGCAGCTTGCAGCCCGGCCGCACGCTGTTCATCGTCGCCTCCAAGAGCTTTGGCACGGCTGAAACGCTGGCCAACGCGCGCGCCGCGCTGGACTGGTTCCATGCGGGCTGCCAGCGGGACGCGGCGCGGCATTTCGTCGCGCTCACCGCCCGGCCCGGCGCCGCGGCGCAACTGGGCATTACGCGCTGCTTTACGCTGGCCGAGGGCGTGGGCGGGCGTTATTCGCTGTGGTCGGTGATCGGGCTGCCGCTGGCCATTGCCATCGGCGCGGCGGGCTTTCGCGCGTTGCTGGCGGGCGCGCACGCGATGGACCGGCACTTTGCCAGCGCGCCGGTCGAGGCCAATCTGCCGCTGCAACTGGCGCTGCTGGACGTGTGGCAGCGCGATTTTCTGGGGTTTGCCAGCCGGTGTCTTGTGCCCTATCACCACGGCTTGCGGCAACTGCCCGCGTGGTGGCAGCAACTGGAAATGGAAAGCAACGGTAAAAGCGTAGACTTGCACGGGCGCGCCATGCCCGTGCAGACCGCGCCGGTCATCTGGGGCGCGGAAGGCAGCAACGGCCAGCACGCTTTTTTTCAACTGCTGCACCAGGGTGCGCAGACCGCGCCGGTGGAATTCATCGCCGTGCGTCAGGCCGGGCACCCGCTGGCCGGGCAGCATCGGCAGTTGCTTTGCAATGCACTGGCGCAGGCGCGCGCGCTGATGGTGGGCGCGGAACACCCCGACCCGGCCCGGCGCTTTCCCGGCAACCGGCCCAGCGCCTTTTTGCTGCTGGAACGGCTTGACCCGGTCAGTTTGGGCGCGCTGCTGGCGCTTTATGAGCACCGCACCTTTGCCGCCGGGTCGCTGTGGGGCATCAACAGCTTTGACCAATGGGGCGTGGAACTGGGCAAGGCCATAGCCCGCGACATTCAGGCGCAATGGGCCAACCCCGGTGCGGGCGATTTGGATGCTTCCACCGCCGCATTGCTGGCGCGCTTGAACGGTTGATGTTGTTGCGCGGGCGTTCCGGCGTTTTTATTTTTAATGACCCGGTTTCAATCGCGCCAGGCCATCGGCCTGATACCGCAACTGGGCCTGGCTGGCAGCGGGGTTTGGGGATGGGTTTGCCATCTCGCCTATGCGGTTACCCGCAGGATGCCTTGAAGTATTGCTATCGTTTAATGAGCAATGCGCTTGTGCCGTACCCAAATCAGCCTTGGGCGGGGCCAAATCCAAAGGCAGGCGCATCGACTTTCCCCTGCAGGCGTGTAAGCATTTTTCCACTTGACGGATCGTTTTAATTGTGCGCTATCATGCGCACGCCGTGACAGGCGCGCACGGCTGGTGCACACCCAGTGCGTCCCAACATTTCTTTTGGCGGAGAGCGCCAACGCTGTAAAAGGAGATTTGTACCATGTCCTCAATACGACTATCAGGAAATTGGAGGGAGGACAGTACACGCGAACAGATACACGAACAGATACACACATACATACATGCCGCAGGCTTCATAGTGGCATTTATTCTGGCGGCGCTGCTGCCCGCCTGGAGTTGGGCGCAAACGCCCGATACCCACGCCTGGCAAAAAGCCATCAAAGACGCATCGCCCACCGCGGCGGGTTGCTACCAGGCCACCTATCCC
>JAIRQU010000117.1 GCA_031256305.1 Burkholderiaceae bacterium | reverse complement strand
AATCGTCGCTGACATGCTGGATGAGCGCACTGGCCATGATGGGAACAGTCCTTTCTTTGGGGAAACGGGAAGGTTCTGAAAAAGAATTCGTAATTTTGTCAGACCCTGCGAAAAATTGCTTCGGGCGCAAGGTTAAGGCGCGCGCGCCTCGACGTGCCTACTTTTGCACTCCGCTCAGGCACAGGTATTTGAGTTCCAGGTATTCCTCAATGCCGTGGCGCGAGCCTTCGCGGCCCAGGCCCGATTGCTTGACGCCGCCAAAGGGCGCGTATTCGTAGGAGATCAGCCCGGTGTTGATGCCCACGATGCCGTACTCCAGCGCCTCGGCTATGCGCGTGATGCGGCCCGCGTCGCGCGCGTAGAAATAGCTGGCCAGCCCGAAGATGGTGGCGTTGGCGGCGGCGATGGCATCTTCTTCGGTCTTGAAGCGGAACACCGGCGCGAAGGGGCCAAAGGTTTCCTCGGTCGCGCACAGCATGTCCGCCGTGGCCTCGGCCACCACCGTCGGCTCGAAGAACTGGCCCTTCAGGCGCTTGCCGCCCGCGACCAGCTTGCCGCCTTTTTTCAGCGCGTCCTTGACATGGCGTTCCACCTTGTCCACCGCCGCCGCTTTGATCAGCGGGCCTTGCGTCACGCCCGCGTCGAAGCCGTTGCCGACCTTGAGCTGCTTGACCTTGGCGGCAAATTTTTTGATGAAGGCGTCATACACGCCGGCTTGCACATACAGCCGGTTGGCGCACACGCAGGTCTGGCCCGCGTTGCGGTATTTGCTGGCGATAGCCCCCTCGGCGGCGGCGTCCAGGTCGGCGTCGTCGAACACGATGAAGGGCGCATTGCCGCCCAGCTCCAGCGCCAGCTTCTTGATGCTGGGCGCGCATTGCTCCATCAAAATGCGGCCCACTTCGGTCGATCCGGTAAACGACAGGTGCCGCACCGTCTGGCTTTCGCACAGCGCCTTGCCTACGCCCGCCGCGTCGGTGCTGGTGATGACGTTCATCACGCCCGCGGGCAGCCCGGCGCGCTGCCCCAGTTCGGCCGCGGCCAGCGCGGTCAGCGGCGTCAGTTCGGACGGTTTGATGATGACCGGGCAACCCGCCGCCAGCGCCGGGGCAACCTTGCGCGTAATCATCGCCAGCGGAAAGTTCCACGGCGTGATGGCCGCGCACACGCCAATGGGTTGGCGCAGCACCAGCATGCGCTGGTTGGCGTTGGGCGCGGCCAGAATTTCGCCATCGACGCGCTTGGCTTCTTCGGCGAACCATTCGACAAAGCTCGCGCCGTAACTCACTTCGCCCTTGGCTTCGGCCAGCGGCTTGCCCTGCTCGGCGGTCATCAGGCGCGCCAGATCGTCCTGGTTGACCATCAGCAGGTTGAACCACCTGAGCAAAATGGCGTGGCGCTGCTTGGCGGGCAGGGCGCGCCAAGCGGGCCAGGCGGCCTCGGCGGCGGCGATGGCGTTGCGGGTTTCCCGCTTGCCCAGATCGGCCACCTCGGCCAGTTTTTTGCCCGTGGCCGGGTCTTGCACGGCAAAGCGCGTTTTGCTCTTGACCCACTGGCCGTTGATGAGGCCCTCGGTTTTAAGCAGCGAGGAATCCTTGAGCGTCGCCAGCGGCGAGGCTTGAGCAGCCATGTCTTGTATCTCCTTGATGGTTGGTGCAGTAGATTGCAGACTGCGGCGATGATAGTCCGCCAGACACGGACACGGCGGCAACAATTCCCGCGCGCGGCGCGGGACGACGGCAATCGGCAGCGGCAAAGCGGCAATCGCGGTAGCTGACGGCCTTGCGCCGCCAACCCCGCGCCGCGCCGCCGGTGATTACGCCGCCAGCAGAATCCGCAACATGCGCCGCAGCGGTTCGGCAGCGCCCCACAGTAACTGGTCGCCGATGGTGAACGCGCCCAGATACTGCGGCCCCATTGCCAGCTTGCGGATGCGCCCCACGGGAATGTCCAGCGTGGCCGTCACCGCCACCGGGGTCAGGTCGCGCAGCGTCGCGTCCCTAGTGTTGGGCACTACCTTGACCCAGGCGTTGTCGGCGGCAATCATCGCCTCAATGTCGGCTACCGGCACGTCCTTTTTCAGCTTGAACATCAGCGCCTGACTGTGGCAGCGCATTGCGCCCACGCGCACGCAAAAGCCATCAATCGGCACGGCCGGGCTGCCAAAGCCCGCGCCCTGGCCCAGAATCTTGTTGGTTTCGGCCATGCCCTTCCATTCCTCGCGGCTGACGCCCCAGCCGGGTTCGTCCCGGCTTTTTCCGATGCCCAGATCCTTGTCGATCCACGGAATCAGCGACCCGCCCAGCGGCGCGCCAAAGTTGACCATCTCGGCGGGCGTCAGGGCGCGCTGTCTGGCGATGACGCGTCGGTCGATTTCCAGAATCGCGCTCTTGGGGTCGGCCAGCAGCTCGCGCACCTCGGCGTGCAGCGCACCATATTGCGCCAGCAGCTCCCGCATGTGCTGCGCGCCGCCGCCCGATGCGGCCTGGTAGGTCTGCGTGCTCATCCACTCCACCAGCCCCGCCTTGT
>JAIRQU010000038.1 GCA_031256305.1 Burkholderiaceae bacterium | reverse complement strand
CCCGCTCGGTTGGTTGTCGAACGCAATGCTCGCTACCGCTCGCATGGCTAGGACTCGCGGGGACGCTCGTCCCTACCACGCGAAGCGAGACTCGGGGAACTCGGGAAACTCGACTCATTCTAAATTCTACATTCTAAATTCTTTCTATTTCGCCCGCCGTTCGCTACAATCCCGCATGTGAAAGAATCGGTCACACTCATTTACGACGACACGGAAACGCGGCTGCCCGTCATCCGCGGCTCCGAGGGCGAACTCGGCATCAACATCACCAAACTGCGCGACAGCACGGGCCTCGTGAGCTACGACCCGGGCTACGGCAATACGGGTTCGTGCGCGAGCGACATCGCGTTCATCGACGGCGAGCGCGGCATCCTGCGCTACCGCGGCTACCCCATCGAGCAGATCGCCCACAAGTGCGACTACCTCGACACCTGCTACCTGCTGCTCAATGGCCAGTTGCCCACCCAGGAACAGAGCAAGACCTTTCACAAGCGCGTGCTCAGTCACACCATGGTCAACGAGCAGATGATGTTCTTCCTGCGCGGCTTCCGGCGCGACTCGCACCCCCTGGCCGTGCTCACGGGGCTGATGGGCGCGCTCTCGGCGTTCTACCATGCCGACATCCGCGACCCCAAGCAACTTGACATCGCCGCCATCCAGCTCATCGCCAAGATGCCCACGCTGGTCGCCCTGGCCCACAAATATGGCATGGGCGAGCCTCACATGTACCCGCAGAACCACCTTTCATACGCGGGCAATTTCCTGTACATGATGTTCGGCACGCCGTGCGAGGAATACAAGGTCAACCCGGTGATTGAACGCGCGATGGATCGCATCCTGATCCTGCAAGCCGATCATGAGCAAAACGCCTCCACCTCCACGGTGCGCCTGTGCGGCAGTTCGGGCACCAACCCGTTCGCGGCCATTGCGGCGGGCGTGGCTTGCCTGTGGGGGCCGGCGCACGGCGGCGCCAACGAGGCGTGCCTGAACATGCTGCTGGACATCCAGAAAATGGGTGGTGTGGCCAAGGTCGGCGAATTCATGGAAAAAGTCAAGGACAAAAACTCCGGCGTGCGCCTGATGGGTTTTGGCCACCGTGTTTACCGCAACTACGACCCGCGCGCCAAACTCATGCAGGAAACCTGCAACGAGGTGCTGGCCGAGCTAGGCCTGGAAAAAGACCCACTGTTCGCCCTGGCCAAGAAATTGGAAAAGATCGCGCTGGAAGACGACTACTTTGTCCAGCGCAAGCTCTACCCCAATGTGGACTTCTATTCGGGCATCGTGGAGCGGGCCATCGGCATTCCGGTGAACTTGTTTACCGGCGTCTTCGCCCTGGCGCGTACCGTGGGCTGGATCGCGCAACTCAACGAAATGCTGGCCGACCCTGAATACAAGATTGGCCGCCCGCGCCAGCTTTTCGTCGGTTCGCCGCGCCGCGACATCGCTTGATCGGCGCGGCAAGTCAACAGCCAATTGAGCGCGCCATCGGCAGACGCTCAATATGGTGGGCGCGCAACGCAAATGGCGCACGCGCCGCCGCCCCCTGTTTCCCGCCCATCCCCGCGTAACGCGGGGATATTTAACCAGCTTGGCACCAAGCGTCTGGAATTATTGGGTTCAGGCGCGCGCTGATTGCTGATCCGTTTTCACAATGCCGTCAACACAGCCAATGCCGCCAGCGGCGCGGTTTCGGCGCGCAACACGCGCGCGCCCAGCGCCACGGAGCGCCAACCCGTTGCCTGCGCGCCAGCCAACTCTTCGTCCGTGAAACCGCCTTCGGGGCCGGACAGCAGCGTGACTGGCGCGCCGGGCGGCAGCGCATTGAACACGGCGCGCAGCGGCGCTGCATCAACCGTCAGCGACAGCAGCCAACGCGCCGGGACATTGGGGGCATTTGCCGCGGCGGACGATGACATCAGCGTCTGCAACGGCAGCGGCGCGCGTATCGCCATCAGCCGGTTGCGCCCGCATTGCTCGCTGGCCGCCGCTGCCACAGCTTGCCAATGCCCGCGCTTTTTGTCCGCGCGCGTGTCCGTCAGCCGTTGCTGCGTGCGCGCCGTAATGACCGGCGTGAAGCTGGCCGCGCCCAATTCCACGGCTTTTTCGATCAGCCAATCCAGGCGTTCGGCGGCCATCCAGCCAACGGCCAGATGCACGGGACGCGCTGCTTCGCGTTCGACAGCCTGATGCGCCAGCGTTTGCACGGTGACCGCGCTTTTGCCCATGCGCGCCACGCGCGCCGCCCATTGGCCGCCTTGGCCATTGAACAGCGTTACGCCGTCGCCGGGCTGCAAGCGCAGCACCTGCGCGTGCCGCGCCGCGCCAGGTGGCAAGTCGATAGTCAAAGCGGGCGCCAGCGGCGCGGGGACGTAAAAACGCGGCATGAATCAGGATCAAACCCGCGCCAGCCGGAATACCGCCGTGCCCGCGCGGGCATTGGGCAGCCAGCGCACCACGCGGCCCGCTTGCAGGCCGAAAGCGTCGAGAATGCGGATGCCGTTCTTGCGCGCCAGCGCCTGAAAGTCCTTGAACGTTCCCACGCGGATGTTGGGCGTGTCGTACCACTGGTAGGGCAGGCGACGCGTAACGGGCATACGCCCGCGCAGCACCGACAGGCGGTTGGGCCAATGCGCAAAGTTGGGGAAAGCCACAATGCCGATGCGGCCCACGCGCACGGTTTCGCGCAACATCACTTCAGCATTGCGCAGATTTTGCAGGGTGTCGATTTGCAACACCGCGTCAAAGCTCTGGTCGCGGAACACGGACAGGCCTTTGAGCAAGTTCAGTTGCAACACGTCGATGCCGCGCGCCAGACAGGCTTGTACGTTGTCGTCGCTGATTTCGATGCCATAGCCGGTGCAGCGCCGTTGGCGCGCCAGCAGTTCCAGCAGCGCGCCGTCGCCGCACCCCAGGTCGAGCACATGCGCGCCTTCGGGCACCAGGCGCGCGATGGTTTGCAGCACGGCGGTCTCGCTCATGCGCCGGCCTCCCCGGCGATGCCGTTGAAATAGGTGCGCACGGCGGCCAGATAGCACGGGTCGTCCAGCAAGAAGGCGTCGTGCCCGTGCGGCGCGTCGATTTCGGCGTAGCTCACATGCCGGCGGTTTTCCAGCAACGCCGTGACGATTTCGCGCGAACGCGCGGGCGGAAAACGCCAGTCGGTACTGAAGCTCACCAGCAGAAATTTTGCTTGCGCGCGGGCAAAAGCGGCGGTCAGATCCGAGCCAAAAGCGCGCGCCGGGTCGAAATAATCGAGCGCGCGCGTAATGAGCAGATAGGTGTTGGCGTCAAAGTACTGACTGAACTTGTCGCCCTGATGGCGCAGATAACTTTCGATCTGGAATTCGATGTCCTGCGTGGTATAGCGATAGCCGCTCTTGCCCGCACTCTCGACGGCGTGGCGCAGCTCGCGTCCGAACTTGGCGTTCATGACGTCATCGCTCAGATACGTGATGTGCCCGATCATGCGCGCGATGCGCAAACCCCGGCGCGGCACCGTGCCGAAACGGTAGAAGTGCCCGCCGTGAAAGTCGGGATCGGTCACGATGGCGCGGCGCGCCACTTCGTTGAACGCGATGTTCTCGGCGGACAGATTGGGGGCGCTGGCAATCGCCACGACATGCCGCGCGCGCTGCGGAAACTGTAGCGCCCAAGACAGCGCCTGCATACCGCCCAGGCTGCCGCCCATCACCGCCGCAAGCACTCCGACGCCCAGCGCATCAAGCAGGCGCGCCTGCGAGGCAACCCAATCCTCCACGGTCAATACCGGAAAGTCCGCGCCGTAAACCTCGCCGCTGGCCGGGTTGCGGTGCATCGGCCCGGTGGAACCAAAGCACGACCCCAGGTTATTGATGCCGATGACGAAGAAACGGTCCGTATCCACCGGCTTGCCCGGCCCGACCATGTTGTCCCACCAGCCGGCGCTGTCGGGCTGATCGGCGTACACGCCCGCGACGTGGTGGGAAGCATTGAGCGCGTGGCAGATCAGCACTGCGTTGCTCTTGTCCGCGTTGAGCTGGCCGTAGGTTTCGTAGGCAAGCTGATAATCGGCCAGATGCGCGCCGCTGGCCAGCGCGAGCGGCGCCTGAAAGTGCATCGACTGCGGTTGAACGACCAGCGGCATGGCAACAAAAAACCCGGTACGCCAAAGAAGCGAAACCGGGTCTGCGCCGATCCGTCTTTAGCAGGACTTGATAGAGCGCCCGCAAGCAGGATGCAAATCGGCGCTTGAACCAATTGCAGTATAGCAAGCCCGCCGCACCGGGAATCGCCTGGCATGGATAATTGTTACTTTTGACGCCCGCTTTTGCCCTTTGTAGTGTTTGCGCCGCCTGCCACCGCTGTCCTGCCATTTCGCAGATCATCCATCGCGCTGACCGTGGCGCTGTTGTTGGCGATGGTTCCGTGCGCGCGGGCGCAAGGCAACGCCAATGCGCCCGCCCCCGCGAGCGAACCGGCGCTCAAGCTGCTCGCCTCAACCTCGGTACCGGCATCAGGAGATCAACCCGCCGCATCACCGCTCAAACTCAACGCCGCGCCCCGGCTGACCGAGCGGCTAGCGCGCAATCCCGCGCCGCCCGCTTTCATCGCTGGCGACAAGATGAGTGGGCGGCCCGATCTGGAAATAACCCTTGAAGGCGACGCAACGCTGCGTCGCCCCGGCCTGTCGGCGCGCGCCGATCACCTGATCTATGACCAGACCACCGACGTGATAACGGTGCGCGGCAACGTGCGCGCCAACGAAATGGGCAACCTCTACCGCGCCCCGCAAGGGCAGGTACAAGCCGATGCGTTCGAGGGCGTGTTCCAGCACCCAGCTTACAGCCTGCTCATCAATGGCGGACATGGACAGGCCCAAGAGCTTGATCTGCTGGACCCCAATCGCCAGGTCATCATCAACGGCGACTACACCACCTGCTGGCCCGCCGACCCCGTGACCCCGGATCAGGGCGATATCCGCTCGGCCAGCAACCCCAACTGGCAGCCCGACTGGACTTTGCGCGCCAAACGGGTCACGATTGACCAGGAAACCAAGATGGGCGAGGCCGAAGGCGGGGTGCTGCGGTTCAAGGGCGTGCCGATTCTGGCCGCGCCATCGATGACATTCCCCATCGACAACAGCCGACTCTCCGGCTGGCTGCCCCCCACAATCGGACTGGACACCCAAAGCGGCCTGACCCTGGCGGTGCCGTATTACTGGAACATTGCCCCCAACCGCGACGCCACGTTCACGCCCACGATCATGACGCGCCGCGGCCTGGAGATGGAAGGCCAATTCCGCTACCTTGAAAATAACTACCACGGCAGCATCGACGCGATGTACATGCCCGACGACCAATTGCGCAACCGCGACCGCTGGTCCCTGTTCATCAAGCACAGCGGAAGCCTGGACACGGGCCTGCCCCTGTTTGGGCAGTTGGGGCTGAACGTGGATTACAACCGGGTTAGCGACAACAACTTCTGGCAGGACTTTTCTCTGGACCAGATCTTCAACTATTCGCGCACCTTTCCGGCTGACGGGTCGTTGAGCTGGTCGCACCCCGGCACCTACGGCGACTGGTCAGCCACGCTGCAAGCCCAGACCTGGCAGGTGTTGCAGCAGCCCGCGTCGATCATCGTCCCGCCTTATTCGCGCATGCCCGATCTGACCGTGCGCTGGGGACGCAATGCCGCCACCAACGGCACGGGAGATTGGAATTACAACATCGAGGGCGACTACACGCGCTTTCAGGCCCCATCGGCGCTGACCAACCAGCCCAACGCCAACCGCGCGTACCTTGATGCCTGGCTGTCGCACCCGTGGCTCAGTTCCTGGGGATTCCTCACGCCCAAGGTGGAATTCAACGCGGTCAACTATCAGTTCAGCAGCCCCCTGACCGGCAACGGCGCCCAATCGGCCAATATCGTTGTCCCCACCGCAAGTCTGGACGGCGGCCTGATCTTCGAGCGCCCGGCGCATTACCTGGGCCGCGACTTTACGCAGACGCTGGAGCCGCGCCTGATGTACGTCTATACGCCCTACCGCGACCAGAGCGCCATTCCGCTCTACGACACCGGGCCGTATGACTTCAACTTTGCAACCATCTGGGCCAACAACGCTTTTGTCGGACATGACCGCTTTTCCGACAACAACACGCTGACCGGCGGCGTCACCAGCCGGTTGATCGACCCGGCGACAGGATCGGAGATGCTGCGCCTGGCCATCGCGCAACGCTACCGCTTCTCGCCCGAACGGGTCACGCTGCCCGACCAGATATCCACCAACCGCGGCTGGTCGGACCTGATCCTGGGCGCGGGCGTGAACTGGAACCCGCGCTGGGGCGTGGACGCCTTGCAACAATACAACATGACCACGCACCAATCCACGCGCACCACGCTCAATCTGCGTTACGCGCCCGGTCCGATGCGGCTGCTCAACTTCGCCTACAGCCGCGAGGCTTACGGCAACGGCAATGTGGACAACAACAAGTACTTTGACATCGGCTTTCAATGGCCGCTGTCTGAGCGCGCGCGCCAGCAGATAGCCACCGGCAACCCATCTGCCCGCCAAGGCGGCGCGTGCGCGGGCGGAAGCTGGTTCGGCGTGGGACGGCTCAACTACAGCATGACCGACAGCCAGATCGTCGATGGCATCTTCGGCGTGGAATACGATGCCGGCTGCTGGGTCGGCCGCATCGTGCTGGAAAAACTTGAAACCACCTCCGCCACGTCAACCAAACGGATTTTGTTCCAGCTTGAGCTTTCCGGCCTGGCGCGCCTGGGCACCAACCCCATCAGCGCGTTGCGCCAGAACATTCCCGGCTATCAACCCACGGGCGAACCCGGTATGCCGCCCAGCCGCTTCAGTAATTATGAATAAGCACTTTCTCCTTCTGCCGCCGTTCGTGGCGCTGGCCGCCGCCCTATGCGCGCCCCTGGCGCTGGCCGCGCCAGCGCAGAAACCGGCGCGTCCCCAAACCGTCGCCAAGCCCGCCGCCACGGCCAGTGCGCCCGCCAAAGCCGCGCCGGCCGCGGCATCGCCGACTGAACAACCAGCCGACTACATTGTCGCCGTGGTCAACAGCGAACCCATTACCAACCACGAGGTGCGCGCGCGCATGGCGCAGGCGCGGCACGACCTGCAACGCCAGAACCAGCCCGTTCCGCCCGAAGCGCAGTTACGCAAGAACGTTCTGGAAAACCTGATTACCGAGCGCGCCGAGCTGCAACAAGCGCGCCAGGATGGCATCAAGGTCGATGACGACATGCTGCGGCAGGCCGAGCTGACCATCGCGCGCCGCAACCAGATTGCCACCGTCGCCGATCTGGAGCGCCGCGTGCAGACGGAAGAAGGTATTCCGGTACAGGACTTCCGCGACGACGTGCGCCGGCAGGTGCTGACCGCGCGCCTGCGCGATCGCGTGGCCGAGTCCAAGGTCAACATCACCGACGCAGAGGTGGATGCCTTCGTGCGCAAGCAAACCCGGCAGCAAAACCCCAACGCCGCCGCGCCCATGCCGCAACTCAATATCGCCATGATTCTGATCGCGGTGCCAGAGGGCGCCAGCAATCAAGAGGTTGCCCGCCTGCAAGCGCGCGCCCAGGAAGTCGCGCGCCGCGCCAAGGCGGGCGACGATTTCGCGGCGCTGGCGCGCCAGTACTCCGACGCCAACGGCAAGGGCGAGGATGGCGGCGTGCTGGGCCTGCGCCCGGCCAACGGCTACCCGGACCTGTTCGTGCAGGCGCTGGCGCAAGCCAATGCGGGCGATATTGTCGGCCCCATACGGTCGGCGGCCGGTTTTCACATCCTCAAGCTGCTTGAGCGCAAGCAGCCCAACGACCTGCCCGATATAGCGGTGCCGCAAACCCACGTCAGCCAAATCCTGTTGCGCATCAGCCCCAGCCAGAGCGAGCAAGTGGCGCGTCAACGTCTGGCGGACTTCAAGCGCCGCATTGTGTCGGGCCAGGCCAGTTTCGAGGCGCTGGCCAAGCAATACTCGCAGGACGATAGCGCCAGCGACGGCGGCGACATGGGCTGGATCGTCACCGAACAACTGCCGTCCGATCTGGCGCAAGTCATCAACAATCTCGACCCCGGCCAAATCAGCGACCCCGTCGTCACGCCCAGCGGCATCGCGCTGCTGCGCGTTGACGGACACCGCCAACAGGTACTCACCGCCGACCAGCAGCGGCAACTGGCGCGCAACATCCTGCGCGAGCGCAAGACGCAAGAAGCGTTCGACACCTGGGCGCGCGAAGTGCGCAGACGGGCTTGGGTTGAATACCGCGACCCGCCGCAATAACGGCAAGCGCCGCGCCGGTATCGGGGTACGGTCCGGGTAGAGGCTTGACTTGCATCATGAAGCACATTCCGCGCAAGCGCTTTGGCCAGCACTTTCTGACCGACCCTGCCGTCATTGACGCCATCGTCCGCGCCATCGACCCCAGGCCGGGCCAGCGCATCATTGAAATCGGCCCCGGCCTGGCCGCGCTCACGCACCCGCTGGCCGAGCGCGCCGGACGGCTTGCCGTGATTGAGCTGGACCGCGATCTGGCCGCGCGGTTGCGCGCTGACGCACGCTTAACGGTTATCGAGGCGGACGCGCTCAAGGTCAATTTTGGCGCGCTGCAACCGTGCCAGGAACAAAACGCGGATGCGCCAAAATTGCGGTTGTGCGGCAACCTGCCCTACAACATCTCCACGCCCCTGCTGTTCCACCTGCTGCCGTGGGCCAGCCTGATTGCCGACCAGCACTTCATGCTGCAAAAAGAGGTGGTTGACCGCATGACCGCCGCGCCCGCCACGCACCACTATGGGCGGCTGTCGGTGATGCTGCAATGGCGCTACGCAATGCAGCCGCTGCTGGCCGTCGCGCCCGATGCGTTCAGCCCGCCGCCCAAGGTCGAAAGCGCCGTGGTGCGCATGACGCCGCGCCCAAGCCCAGACACCAATGCCGATGCCGCGCCCGTCGATGTCCGCCTGTTGTCGGAACTGGTGCAGACCGCCTTCAGCCAGCGGCGCAAGCTGCTGCGCCACACGCTTGGGCGCTGGCTCGACGCGCGCGGCTTTGCTGGCCATTTCGACACCCAGCGCCGCGCCGAGGAAGTGTCGGTAGCCGAATACGTCGCGCTAACGCGTGCGTTGTAAACCGTCCGTACCCCACCACTTCTCACAGCGCCATTAACAGTTCTCGCCAACAAGTAGAGACAAGTTTCACACGTAAACCGAGTTACGTGCGCTGGAATGGACTGGGTACGCTGGGAAGGATAAGACTAAATTTTTAGGCATGAATCTCTCCTCCAGCGATGCATAGTTTTTTCAGCCAATTGTTTTCCTCTTGCTTCGATTTCAGAAGCACCCCATTTATCCAACCTAGCAATGACCGATTGAGTTCAAAGTGCGTAGTACATTGAAGCTGTTCTTTTTTCCTTAAATGACTTATTTGATAATTCGGAATTGTAGCCAGTAAGCGTAAGATTACCAATGGTATCCAGCCATCGCTCATGCAGAACATCGTATTCCGGGCCTAACTCCTTCCGCCATGCTTCCGATAATGTTTGCGGCATGATATGCTCAATGGTTGCTCTCGTTGCATTAACTGGCTCTTTGTGTTCGTAACAATCCTCAAATGCAACAAGCAAGTATCTCGCAATTGGACGTTTATAAATATAATTTGTTACTAATGCAGCAGAAGTTTCTTCATCTTCTGGCCACCGGCGACCACCAGAGCCTCTAAGCAACTTGTCACGCAACCACGCCACTACATCAGTATCTGAAAAATTTTGACAAAGTTCCAATATAAGCTTATTTAACCCATTTGTTGGCAAATCACAAATCGAACGCCGCACGTAAAACGATTCGAGGATATCAAGACAGTGCAAAAAATCGGTTGTTGTCAAGGCTTTTAACTGCTGCCAGGATTGATAAAAGCGCATCAGCAGCGGGTAGAATACCGTTGAATTCAGATTCAGAATATTATTCAATCTCTTGGCAACATCTTTATTTTCTTCATTGTCTGGCTTTAAAAATTTTTCATACGCACATGCAGCCCCTTCATATCCAATAACCCTCGCTTGATATCATCAATATTTTCAAGATTTTAAAATTTAGTTTTGTATACCGTATAAAGATTGTCCTTACGGATGCTGTCCCCTTCGCGCACTCCATAATGTCGAAGAAAGTTTATTAAATCCAAACCTAAAATCTCTTCCATTGGCTTTCACAGTTCTTCATACGCTTGTTCCTGTTCGCCCCTGATAAGGCTGAGTGCTTAAATCGCATAAGTACATAATTTCGCACCAAGTCTGCCTGATTCAGAGGTTGTCCTTTATGATTCAGGCTTCCGAAAATTAGATACGGATCATCGGCATTACTTAAATTTATCATAACAACTTGCAAGACTTGCTGAATCGTGTGTAGTATTTGAGATGCCTCGATATATTTATCATTCATATCTTTATCTTTCAGTTTTTGGGAATAAAATTCATAGGCCTTCATAATTCCAGAGTTTTGTGCCGGATTAAATTCCTACCCTGAACTAATGCATTGTAAGCCGCACGATCACGTTGGGTTGGCATCAGCTTTAAATAATCCTTATCTTTATAGTGACGATTAACAAGATAATCTTGGATGATAGCTGCCGTGTTCTTCTGATCATCTTTTGATTTTGCATAATCCCGAATTACCACTAATAAAATAGAGAGTGTCGTCAAACGCTGTTGGCCATCAATTACCAAGTGCTTTGTAACACCCGCTGAAACAGATTTAACTGGAACCGTAACAATAGCTCCCATGAAATGGGATGATCTGTCTTCCTCCGCGTATTGGGACATCAAATCATCCCAAAATTCTTTCCAGTTTGTTTTATCCCAAGAATAGGGACGTTAAAACAAAGGAATAACTTCTTGCTTTGATCCATCAAAATATTCAACGATATTTGTGGGAGAGGCTTCCATGACTCAAAATTCCTTTGTGATTTAAACTCAAATCAAACAACGTCCAACTATTTATCAATGCAGCGCCATCGACAGCCTGCGCCGATAAGTCGAAACCAGTTCAGCGCGCGGGTCTTCGGTTTGCGCGGCTTTGCCGGTCAATTCGATGCTGCCGGCGCTCTGGCCGGGCGCGGCGGCGGACTTGTCCGGCGGCGGCGCGAGCAGTTCCAGAATGGCGACGTAGAGTTTGCGCGCGGCCTCGTCGTTCCAGACTTTGTCGCGCAGGATGATTTCCAGCAGTTCGTCCATTGCCTGCGGCCATTGCCCGGCGGCGACCAGGGTGCGCGCCTTGTCGTAGCGCGCCGCGAAGTCGCGCTTGTTTTGCGCGATCAAGGCGTCGTATTGCACGGCGGGCCATTGTCCGCGCGGATCGGTTTGCGCGAACAGCAGGGCGTCGATCCAGGCGGCCAGCGCCTGAAAGCGCAGCACTTTCGGCTCGCGCGTGAGCGGTTGTGCAATCGTGGCCTGCGCGTCTGCCAGCGCGCCGGTGGCAATGAGCAGGCGCGCGTAATCGAAGCGCGCGTCGTCGTTGTCTGGATCGGCCTCCAGCGCGGTCTTCAGGTGCGCCAGCGCCGCGCCGGTGTCGCCTGCGTCCAGCAACGCGCCGGCCTGATCGCGTCCGTCCTGCGCTTGCAGCGCGCCCGCGCTGGGCACGTGCTTGTCGAGGAACTGGCGCAACTGGCCTTCGGGCACCGCGCCCATGAAGCCGTCCACGGGCTGCCCGCCTTGAATCAGGATGCAGGTGGGAATGCTGCGGATGCCGAACGCGGCGGCGATTTGCTGCTCGTCGTCCGAGTTGATCCTGGCCAGCTTGAAGCGCCCGGCGTACTCGGCTTCGAGCTTTTCCAGCACCGGCGAGAGGCTCTTGCACGGGCCGCACCAGGGTGCCCAGAAGTCCACCAGCACGGGCGTTTGCAGCGAAGCGGCAATGACCTCGGATTCAAAGTTCTTCAGGGTAACGTCTATCATTTCAGCGGATTCGTAAAATTTACAGTTTCAGACAAATCAGGCAAAGGCGGGCAGTCCATGAACCAGGCGCAAGCGCACGCGAATGTCCAGGTTGGCGTGGTGATGGGGTCGGCCTCCGACTGGGAGACGATGCAGCACGCCACGCGCATTCTCCAACAGTTTGGCATCGCGCACGAGGCGCGGGTGGTTTCGGCGCACCGTATGCCCGACGATATGTTCGCCTACGCGCAAAGCGCCGCTGCGCGCGGCCTGCATGCCATCATCGCTGGCGCGGGCGGGGCGGCACACCTGCCGGGCATGTTGGCGGCCAAGACCACCGTGCCGGTGCTGGGCGTGCCGGTGCCTGGCAAGGCGCTGGGCGGCCTGGATTCGCTTTATTCCATCGTGCAGATGCCCAGGGGCGTTCCGGTGGCCACCTTTGCCATTGGCGCGGCGGGCGCGGCCAACGCGGCGCTGTTCGCCGTCGCGCTGCTGGCCACGCGCGACCCGGCGCTGCGCGCGCGGCTGGAAGCCTTCCGCGCCGAGCAGAGCGCCGCCGCGCGCACGGCCAAACTGCCTGCATCATGACGGCGACGCTGCCGATTCCGCCTGGGCTGCAAGACTCACCGGGGCTGCCGCCCCCCACGCTGGGCGTGCTGGGCGGCGGGCAGTTGGGGCGCATGTTCGTCCATGCCGCGCAATCGCTGGGCTACGAGACCATCGTGCTCGACCCGGATGCCGACAGCCCCGCCGGGCGCGTGGCGCACGCCCAGATCCGCGCCGATTACCGCGACCCGGCGGCCCTGCGCGAACTGGCCGGACGGGCGCAGGCCATCACCACCGAATTCGAGAACGTCCCC
>JAIRQU010000151.1 GCA_031256305.1 Burkholderiaceae bacterium | reverse complement strand
GGGAAGGGGCGCGAAGCCGCGCGCGCCGCAGTTGAAATGGCGTTGCTCATCAAGCAACTGACGTGGCTGTGACGGAGCTGCTTGCGCCTGCGGGCACGCGCAAATCCTCGCAAAAACCGCCGCGTTCACGCGCGCGCGAATTTGTGCTGCAAGGCTTGTATCAGTATCTCGTGAGTGGCAGCGACGCCGCGTCCATCGACGCTTTCACGCGCGATCTGCAAGGCTTTGGCAAGGCCGACGCTCCGCTCTACGACGCGCTGCTGCACGGTTGCATTCAAATGCACGCCGAGCTGGACGCGCTGATCGCGCCCTTGCTGGACCGCCCCTGGGCACAGATTTCGCCCATTGAGCATGGCTGCATGTGGCTGGGCGCGTATGAACTGGCGCATTGCCCGGACGTGCCCTGGCGCGTGGCGCTCGACGAAAGCATTGAACTGGCCAAGGACTTTGGCGGCGCCGACGGCTACAAGTACGTCAACGCGGTTTTGAGCGGCGTGGCCGAAAAAACACGCGCAGCGGAAATCGCCGCCGGTCGCTCCCCGGCCAAATAAACCCATTCCCATGCGACTTTCCGCGCGCGCCCAACGCATTGAACCGTTCTACGTCATGGAGATGGCCAAGACCGCGACGGCTCTGGCCGGCGAGGCCGAAGGCGCTGGCCGCCCGATGCTCTATCTGAACATGGGCGAGCCGGACTTCACCGCGCCGCCGCTGGTGCGGGAGGCCGCCGGGCGCGCCATCCGCGATGGCCGCACACAGTACACCCAGGCCACCGGCCTGCCCGAATTGCGCGAGCGCATCAGTGGCTGGTACCGCGCGCGCTTTGGGCTGGACGTGCCCGCGCGCCGCATTGTGGTCACGGCGGGCGCGTCGGCGGCGCTGCATCTGGCCTGCCTGGCCTTGCTCGACGCCGGTGACGAGGTGCTGATGCCCGACCCGTGCTACGCCTGCAATCGCCAGTTCATCAGCGTGGCCGAGGGCCGCGCGGCGCTGATCCCGACGACCGCCGCCGAGCGGTTCCAACTGAGCGCCGCCAAGGTCCAAGACGCCTGGGGGCCGCGCACGCGCGGCGTGCTGTTGGCCTCGCCCTCCAACCCGACCGGCACCTCGATTCATCCGGATGAACTGCGCCGCATTCTGGCCGTGGTGGCCAAGCGCGGCGGCATCGGTCTGATCGACGAGATTTATCTGGGCCTGAGTTTCGAGGCGGCCTACAGCCAATCGGCGCTGGCGTTGAGCGACCAGATTGTCAGCATCAACAGCTTCAGCAAATACTTCAGCATGACGGGCTGGCGCCTGGGCTGGATGGTAGTGCCCGAAGCGCTGGCCGCGCCCATCGAACAACTGGCGCAACATCTGTTCATCTGTCCAAGCACGGTAGCGCAATACGCGGCGCTGGCCTGCTTCGAGGCCGAGAGCCTGGCGGAATACGAACGCCGCCGCGCCGAGTTCAAGGCGCGGCGCGACTGGTTCGTGCCGCAATTGAACGCGCTGGGCTTGACCGTGCCGGTAATGCCCGACGGCGCCTTTTACGCCTGGGCCGACTGCGGCGCGGCGTGCCAGCGGCTCTTTGCCGGACGCTCCGAATATAATAGCGAACTCATGGCCGGAAGCTGGGAATTTGCCTTGGCGGCGATGCGTCAAGCCCGTCTGACGATCACGCCCGGACGCGACTTCGGCCACGCCGATACCGCACACTACGTGCGGTTTTCCACCGCCAGTTCAATGACGCATCTGCATACCGCCGTGCAGCGGTTGCGCGACTGGCTGCAAGTTTGACATATAGGCTTCAATGACGTTTGAACTACCGATTCAGGTCTTTTGGGAAGACACCGACGCGGGCGGCATCGTCTATTACGCCAATTACCTGTGTTTTTTCGAGCGCGCCCGCACCAACTGGCTGCGCTCGCTGGGGATCAGTCAGCGGCAATTGAAGGAAAGCATCGGCGGCATGTTCGTGGTCAGCAAATGCGCCATCCAATACCTGCACCCGGCGCGCATCGAGGATGAACTTATCGTCAGCGCCACGCTCCAAGCTGCGAGCGCGGCACAATTGACCATAGCCCAGCAGGCGCGGCGGCGCGGCGCCAACGGCGCAGCCAGCGAGTTGCTGTGCCAGAGCACAGTCCATTTAGCCTGGGTCAATGCCGTCACGCTGCGCCCAGCCCGCATACCCGGATATCTCATCGAGAAAATGCGCTCATGAACAACCAGAACTTTTCCATCATTCAACTGGTGCTGCACGCCAGTATCGTGGTGCAGGTGGTGGTGGCGCTGCTGTTGATCGTTTCGGTCACCAGTTGGGCCGCCATCCTGGGCAAATTGAGCGCTTTCAGAACCGTGCGCGGCTTCAACGACGATTTCGAGCGCAATTTCTGGTCGGGCACCAGCCTTAACGACCTGTACGCTGCGGCGGTAAAAAACGCGCGCAGCGCCGGGCCGATGGAGCGCATCTTCGCCAGCGGGATGCGTGAATACCAGAAGCTGCGCGAACGCCGCATCGCCGATCCGACCACGCTGCTCGATGGCGCGCGGCGCGCCATGCGCGCGAGCTTTCAGCGCGAAATGGACGCGGCTGAATCGAACCTGTCGTTTCTGGCCTCGGTGGGTTCCATCAGCCCCTACGTCGGCCTGTTCGGTACGGTGTGGGGCATCATGCACGCCTTTACCGGCCTAGCGGGTTTGCAGCAGGTTACGCTGGCCACCGTGGCGCCGGGCATCGCCGAGGCGCTGGTGACTACCGCCATCGGCCTGTTCGCGGCCATTCCCGCCGTGCTGGCCTACAACCGCTTTGCGCGCGAAATCGACCGGCTGGCCATCAAGCTGGAGACCTTCATCGAAGAGTTCTCCAACATCCTGCAACGCAACCTAGGCGTGCAGTCCCAAGCGGTTGCCAACGCCGCATATCCCGGATATTGAGGCGCGAACGTCATGCCCGCCGTCATGCACCGCGGCCAGAGCCGTCGCGCCATCAACGAGATCAACATGGTGCCCTTCATCGACGTGATGCTGGTGCTGCTCATCATCTTCATGGTGACGGCCACCGTCATTACGCCCGGCGCCATCAACGTGCCCAGCGCGGGCAAATCCTCCCGAGCGCCCGACGACTACATCACCGTGGCCGTCGATGCGCAAGGCAAACTCAGCAGCAACGCCGGCAAGGGCAGCCAGATGCAGGATGCCGCCAGCGACGCGGACCTGGCGCGGCACATCAAGCAGGCGCTGCAAACGGCGCCCGGTATGCCGGTGCTCCTGGCTGCCGACAAGAACCTGCCGTACCAGCAGGTCATCACCGTCATGGGCAAGCTGCGTCAAGCGGGCGTGCAGCGCATCGCACTGTCCGTCAAGTAGATCAGAAAAGGAAAAACAAATAGCATGGCCGAACCTGCCATGAACCAGTCCGCCACGTCGCGCGCCAGCTTCGATCCGCCCCCGCCCCGTGGCCTTGGCCGGGCTTTTACGCTGGCGCTGCTGATACACCTGTTGCTGGTACTGGCGCTGGCTTGGGGCTTGCGCTGGAAGAAGGACGCGCAGGACGAAGCCGTGGACGCCGAACTATGGGCCGCCACCGCCCAAACGGCTGCGCCGCGACCCGCGCGCGTGCAACCGCCGCCACCGCCGCCCACGCCGGTCACGCCGCCTACGCCAACCCCGCCGCCGCCCAAGCCCGTGCCGCAGGTCAATGACGACCAGGCGCGCCAGGCTGAACTGGCGCTGGAACAGCAAAAGAAACGCGACCAGGAGCAACAGGAAGAACAGCGCCAGCGCCAAATAGCGGCAGCCAAAGCTAAAGCCGCGCAGCAGCAGGCGGCGGCGAAGGCTAAAGCTGCACAGCAGGCAGCCGCCGAGGCCAACAAGGCAGCCGCGCAAAAAGCCCAGGCCGAACAGCAGGCCAAAGCCGACGACGCGCGCCGCGAAACCAACTTGCGCAATCTAAAAGCACTGGCCAGCGCCGACCAAGTCGGCATCACCACCCCGTCCACCACGGGCCGCAACAGAACAACCAATGGCAACGCCAGCCGCAGCGCGGGGCCTTCGGCTGATTATTCGCGCAGAGTAGGCACTCTGATCCACAACAACCTTGCTTTCTCGGCACTTAGTAGCATCCGTGGCGATCCTTGCGTTGTAGTAGATATATACGTAGAGACCGACGGAACTATCACAGGTAACCGTGTGGTGAAACCCAGTGGTGTTTCTTCGTGGGACAGCGCCGTAAAGAATGCTATTGTAAAAACCCAAATCTTGCCGCATGATGTGTATGGTCGCATCTACAGTCCGATTGAACTGACATCCTGTCCACATTGATCCGCAGTCAGGTTTTGTCACAGATCAGCAAAGTTAACAGCGCAATTTTTGGAAATTTCTATATGAAAGTCCTGCTTTCCGCCAGATGGGCATGCACCTTGCTGATGTCTGCGCTGATTTGCGCAGCTTGCACGTCGATACAAAACAACCAAGATACCCCTGAGGATACAAAAGACGCTACGGCCACTACTGCCAAGCAATCCGCACAAAGTACTGACGATGATAGTGCCGTACACCGCAGCATCAGCCCATCAACATTGCCCGGCTATGCTACAAAAGTGCGCGCCCGGATACTCCCAAATCTTGTTTTCCCCTCGAATCTGAGGAACATCCAGGGTAATCCCGATGTGACGGTAGAAGTGCGTACCGCATCCGACGGCACCATTACCAATCGTCACATACTTAAATCCAGCGGCGTTCCTTCGTGGGATAGCGCCGTGTTGCGCGCCATCGACAAAACCCAAACCCTGCCGCGCGACGTGGACGGGCGCGTGCCCAGTCCCATCCTCATCGACTTCATGCCGTATTAGGTTGAATATCTGGCGTTCAGTGTGAAAACGCCATTCAAGCATCAAGGAGGCGACATGGAGTGTCGCCCAATATCATCCGTACCCGAAGCTGCGCACGCGCGCCGCGCCGTCGGCCCAGCCGGAACGCACCTGCAC
>JAIRQU010000147.1 GCA_031256305.1 Burkholderiaceae bacterium | reverse complement strand
CGCCAGCCAGCGCGCCGCGCGAATTGCGCCAGGACGAGTTGCCCGACATCGTGCGCGATTTCGCGCTGGCGGCGCAAAACGCGATTAACACGGCGGGCTTCGACGCGGTGGAAATCCACGCCGCCAACGGCTACCTGCTCGAACAATTCCTCAAGACCAGCAGCAATCACCGGCGCGACGATTACGGCGGCAGCATCGAAAACCGCGCACGCCTGCCGCTGGAAGTGGCGCGCGCCGTGGCTGGCGCGGTAGGCGCGGGCCGGGTGGGCATCCGCCTGTCGCCGGTCACGCCCGCCAACGACATCATGGACGCCGATCCGCAGCCGCTGTATGCCTATTTGCTGCAACAGCTTGCGCCGCTAGGGCTGGCCTTCATCCACATCATCGAAGGCGCAACCGGCGGCCCGCGCGTCATCGATGGCCAGCCCTTCGACTACGCCGCCGCTAAGTCGGCCTACCGACTGGCGGGCGGACGCGGCGCGTGGATGGTCAACAACGGCTACGACGCGCCAATGGCCGAGGCCGCTATCGCCAGCGGCGCGGCGGACCTGGTGTCGTTCGGCAGGCCGTTCATCGCCATGCCCGATCTGGCGGTACGCCTGAAGCAGCACAGTCCATTCGTCCAGCCCGACCCGGCCACGCTCTACGGCGGCGACGCCAAGGGCTATACCGATTACCCGGCGCTGGGCTGATTGGAGGGGCGCTGATCTGACATGCAGTTTCGGGCAAACAGAGTGCAAGCCATCAATGTGTTCGTGCAAATCAGGATGAATTGTTGACCACATCGGGTCGAGGATAAAGTCAATGCCTTCGCGGCGTGCCAGTTTCGCGGCGGGCACGAAATTCGGCTTGCGCCCGCTGTGACCCATTGAGTCACTCACCGGCCGCTCGTCCAGTACCACTTCACCAAGATCAGGGTTATTGGCTTTGTTGTGGTCCCAAAACGGGACTACAATGTACCGATGCGAATCATTGCCGTCACCACACTGCGCGCCTACTGGCTGCGGCGCCCCGGCACCGAGTGGGCGCTACGGGCCTGGATTGGCGAAGTGCAGGCCGCGCGTTGGACTAGCCCAGCGGACATCAAGGCGCAGTTTCGCAATTCAAGCATCCTGCCAGGCCGCCGCGTGGTGTTCAACATCAAAGGTAACGAGCATCGCCTGGTTGTTGCAGTCGCCTACGCTTTCGGCGCGGTCTATATCAAGTTCGTCGGAACGCACGCCGAATACGACGCCATTCGTGCGCAAACCGTTGTACATACGTCAAACAAGGAACCGAAATCATGAGACTTCAACTTAACCCCATCCGTACCGAGGAGGACTACCACGCCGCGCTAAAGGCAGCGGAGGCGTTCTTTGACGCACCCGATGAACCAGACCCCAATAGCGATGCAGGCGCATATTTCGAGGCGCTGCTTACCCTGATCGAAGGGTACGAGCGCAAACATTGCCCGATTGACCCGCCCGACCCCATTGACGCTATTGCGTTCCGCATGGAGCAGGCCGGTCTGAACGTGGCCGATTTGGTGCCGTACATCGGCCCGCGCCACCGGGTCTATGAGGTGCTGGGCCGAAAGCGTGCCCTGACGCTGAATATGATCCGGCGGCTGGTAATGCTGGGTATTCCCGCCGCGTCGTTGGTCGGCCAAGCGTTGCCCGCTGCGGCGTAATTGCGCTTGATCTGCCAGCGCACTTAATTCGTGGGCGCTTTGCCCATCCGCAACGCTACCTTGCGTTTCTCGCGCAAGGCTTGGTGAAAAGCCAGCCACCACTGTGCTGTGGGCGTAGCCGCAAGATCTACAACCTGCTCACCCAATGGGGTGTGTCCTCTCCATAGGACGGGCGGCGCGTCGTAAACAAAGATGCGATAAAGCCGCGCGATACGGCGCCGTTTATTTTCATTGAGGTGCTCCAAAGCCAACTGATGAAGCGTATCGGCTGCATCTGTTGGCGTCTGCCGGCCATAAATGCGGGTGGCGCGCTTGATGAAAAATTCGGCATCAATGAGCACCGCTTAAAGTTACAAAGCTGATAGGTCAAATTTTGGCCGCCAGCGCGCCAGCAGCAGGGCGTTGCCCATCACGCTGACCGAGGACAGCGCCATTGCCGCCCCGGCGATCATGGGGTTGAGGTAGCCTAGCGCCGCCAGCGGGATGCCCGCCACGTTGTAGATAAAGGCCCAGAACAGGTTTTGCCGGATTTTGGCGACCGTGCGCGCGGCGATGTCCAGCGCCGCGGGCACCAGCAGCGGGTCGCCGCGCATCAGCGTGATGCTGGCGGCGTGCAGCGCCGCATCTGCGCCGCCGCCCATGGCAATGCCCACGTCGGCGGCGGCCAGCGCGGGCGCGTCGTTAAAACCGTCGCCAACCATGGCCACCGCTTGCGCAGTGCCTTGCGCGGCCCTGCCTTGCTTGAGTTGGGCA
The DNA here is from genome assembly GCA_031256305.1 of Burkholderiaceae bacterium. Taxonomy (GTDB): domain Bacteria; phylum Pseudomonadota; class Gammaproteobacteria; order Burkholderiales; family Burkholderiaceae_C; genus Ottowia. The sequence continues at coordinate 4,720 of JAIRQU010000147.1, read as the reverse complement.
ATCACCGCCGCCTTGCCTGCGGGCAGCACGCCCGCCAGCACTTCGCCGCTTATTGCGCCACTTTCCGGGCGCAGGCCAATCTGCCGGGCCGTGGCGGCGGCGGCGGCCGGGTTGTCGCCCGAAACCATGACGCAGCGGATGCCGCGCGCGCGCAATTGGGCAATGGCCGCACGCGCGCCTGGTTTGGGCTCATCGCCAAAAGCCAATAGCGCCAGCAAGGCCAGCGGCCTTGGCGGTTCTGGCCCATCCTGTCCATCGCCTGCCGCGCGCCGCGCCAGTGCGGACAGCGTCGCGCCCGGATGCGCCGCGTTCAAGGCGTGCAAAGCGCTCCGGGCCGCCTCCGGCGCATCGCCCGAATGCGCGTCCGGCGGACACAGCCACGGCAGGCTGCCCAGCAGCAGCGTCTGCCCGTCGACCTGCCCCTGCACGCCTTGGCCGGGCAGGGCGCGCACGTCTTGCGGCGCGGCCAGGGGCAGGCCGCGTTCCCGCGCCGCTGCCAGCACCGCGCGCGCCAACGGATGTTCGCTGCCCGTTTGCAGGCTGGCCGCCAGGCGCAGCGCTTCGTCTTGCGCCATGCCCGGCAAGGGCGCAAGCGTCAGCAGGCGCGGCTGCCCGGCGGTGAGCGTGCCGGTCTTGTCAAAGGCGACCACGCGCACCCGCTGCGCCAGCTCCAGCGCTTGAGCGTCCTTGACCAGAATGCCCGCGCGCGCCGCCGCGCCGGTGCCCGCCATAATGGCCGTTGGCGTAGCCAGCCCCAGCGCGCAGGGGCAGGCGATAACCAGCACCGCCACCGCGCGCATGATGGCAACTTCTGCGCCCGCGCCGGCCAGCCACCAGCCCGCCAGCGTCAACAGCGCCAGCGCCAGCACCGCGGGCACAAACACCGCCGCCGCCTTGTCCACCAGCCGCTGCACGGGCGCCTTGGCCGCCTGCGCGTCCTCCACCAGCGCGATGATGTGCGCCAGCACGCTTTGCGCGCCCGCCGCCGTTACGCGCAACACCACCCGGCCCGCGCCATTAACCGCGCCGCCGGTCAGCTTGCCGCCCACGGTCTTGGGCACGGGCAGCGGCTCGCCCGTCAGTAGCGACTCGTCAACCTCGGTCGCGCCTTCTTCCACCACCCCGTCGGCGGGAATGCGCTCACCGGGCCGCACCGCCAGCCGGTCGCCCGCGCGCAGTTCATCGGCGGGAATATCGCGCTCACCGTTCCAGTCAATCAAATGCGCCAAATCGGGCCGCAGCCGCCGCAGCGCGCCAATGGCCGCGGCGGTCTGGCGCTTGGCGCGCCCTTCCAGCCACTTGCCCAGCCGCACCAGCGTAACCACCACAGCGGCGCTTTCAAAGTACAGGTGCGGTTGCGCGCCATGCCCGCCGCCATGCGCCCCCCCATGTACGGAGGCCAGCCACAGCCACAGCGACAACCCCCAGGCCGCGCTGGTGCCCGTGGCCACCAGCAAATCCATATTGCCGCTGCCCGATTTAATCGCGTGCCAGCCCGCGCGGTAAAAGCGCGCGCCCAGCCAGAACTGCACCGGCGCGGCCAGCAGACACTGCCCCCACGGCGGCAGCGCCCAGTGCATGCCCAGCGGCATCAGCAGCATCGGCGCCAGCAGCGGCAAGCACAGCAGCAAGCCGGCGGCCACCGGCGCAAAACCGGCCCAGGGCGACACGCCACCCGCTTGCAACGCCGCATCCGCCGCGCGCGGCGTGTAGCCTGCGTCACGCACCGCGCGCCGCAGCAGTGGGGCCATGCTGGCGGCATCGCCCGTAAAGCGCACGCGCGCGTTTTCGGTTGCCAGATTGATGGTGGCTTCTTGCACCCCCGGCGTCTTCTTTAGCGCCCGCTCCACCCGCGCCACGCATGAGGCGCAAGTCATCCCGCCTACGCCCAAGTCAAGCGTGCCAAGGGTATTGCTAACGGGTTGCACCATGCGCGGAGTATGCGGCCTTTGCGCCGGGCACGTCAGCGCCAATAACGCTTGATCGGCGTATCCGCAGGGTTGAAAGGGCTATGCGACAAACCCCCACGCCAAAGCCCACGGCGGCATGGGGTTTACAAATCTACGTCCGCGTCTCCCTGTTTGCCAGAACGGCCTCCGCGCCCAGTGGTGCGGCCCAATCCGTCCGCCTGCTCCGGCCCTTGCGTGCGGTTGGTGCGCCGCAGCCGCCGCAGCAAGAACCGGCCCCAATTGCAAAAACCCCAGCGCCGCCCCGCCCGACGCAATACCGGCCCAGGCCACGGGGGACAGGCTCAGCGCAACAGCGGTGGCCGCAGCCGCGCCGCCCGCGGTCAGGGTTGCCGCGCCCAGGTTGGAAGAAGCCGCCGTTTTTAAGGCGGTCCCCAGGCTGCGGGGGGCGGCGGCCCTTGGCGTTGCGGTAGAGATAGAGCTACCCGCTTGCGTTGATACCGATGTTTTATTGGCGTTTCCGGCCATGGCCGTGCCCGTGGGCCGGGGCGCGGCCAGCGTGCGCACGGACTGTTTCGCCTGCAAAACCCCTGGCTGGGTTGCGGTCTGCGCCCCCGGCGTTTTTAGGGAGGTGGCGCGCTGCGTCGCCGATTGAGCGGCTGGCTGCGTGGCGCGCTGGGCTATCGACCGCGTTGCCGACGGCGAAGTCCTGCGTGTTGAGCTTGCGGATTTGTTTGGGACGCCAATGTCGTCGTCGAGCAGTGACCTGGGCCGTGCGGTTTTGGCGGCTGATTGCCGGATTTTGAGGGCCGCCGCGCCCCCGGCTGCCAGGCTGCCCGCCAGGCCCAGGGCTTTGGAAAGGATCGACAAACCATCCACGCCCGTTTTGGCCTTCAGAGCCGCCGCAGCGCTGCCCGCGGCCTTGGCCGCTAGCGGGCTGGCCTGTAAATTCAAGGGTTTAGCCGTTCTAAAGCCAGTTTGCAGTAGGTTGCTTGCATTTAAGCTCTGGGCCGTGGCGGGCCTGGCGGCTTGTTTGCCGATGGCGTTGGTGTCGATAAAGGCGCCATAAGCTCTGCCTGAGATGCGGTCTGCGCGCGAGGCGTCCGGCCTGCCATCGGGGCGGTTGGCGGCGTTCGTGGCGGCTGCATTCGGGGCATTGGTCGCAGGATTGGAGACATTAGCCGCGTGATTGGCTGCGTTAGACGCTGAACCTGTGGAATTAGCCGCATTTGCGGCGGAATGGCTGGACGCTGCGTTGGCCGTTGAGCTGGTAGAACTCGTGGCGTGATTCGTGGCGTTGGCCGTTGAGCTAGTGGATTTTGCGGAACTGGCCGGTGAACTGGTAGAACTTGCGGTGTGATTGGCCGCTGTAGCCGTGGCACTGGCCGAACTTGCGGCATGATTGGCCGCTGTATTTGCAGCATTGGCCGCTGCATGGGTTGAATTGGCCGAAAGACTGGCCCCCACCGGCGCGGAACTGATGGCAGAATTCAACGCGGTATTCGGGATATTGACCGAAGAATTAATTCCGGTATTGCCGAAAGTATTTTCCGCTAAATTGGCGGCATTGCCAAAATTGGCCGAAGTGTTGGCATCCATAGTCGTTAAATTACCGGCAGAATTCAGTTCGGGATTACCGAAAGGATTTAGCGCTGGATTGGCGTAATCATCGGCAGGATTCAGCGCTGGATTTCCCAAAGCATCCAGCGCTTCGGCATTGACCATAGCCTCGGCACTACTGAAAGGATTCAGCACGCCATTCACATCAGTCAGGGGAGATGGCGCGGAACCCATTATGGAAGAACCCGCGGACGGAGAATAAGCCTGGGAAGCATTCCCGGGGTAGGTCGCGGCAGGAGTCTCCTGCTGAAGTTGAGACATTAAAAGCGCGTAGTCTATCTGCGAACCCACGCCGCCGGCATTATTCGAGTTGTTGCCACTGCCAGAGGGGCCATAGGCACCAGAGGTAGCAGAAGCATTGGCGGCAGATGCGCCGCTGGTGCCACTGGTGCCCGAAGTACCGCTGGCACCCGACGAAGTACCATTGGTGCCGGAAGTGTTGCCGCCCGCAGGGGGAGCGCTGGTACCTGAAGTGCCGTTGGTGCCCGAAGCGCTGCCGCTCGCAGAGGAGCTGCTAGTATTCGCAATATCGCCATTCATGCCGCCATCGGGGCTACCCGTCTGCACCGCACTGTCTTGGGCGTCGAGAGAATCGGCTGTATTAACAGCGGAAGTGGACGGAAAATTAAATCCGACGCTAGAGGTTGCTGTCACTTCAGACATGATTGCTCCTTATTGCAAATAATAACTACGTAGGCGAAAGAACCGAGGGTTCTGCCGCCAACCGGAAAAGTAAAGATTCTTACGCATGGTCAAGTCCCTCAAAAATCACCATCATATTGCCAACTGCTGCCATCATTGGCAACTTGTTTAATCATTCCATATCCCGGTGCATACCACGCATCTCCTTGATTACCCAGATGGTCCACCCCATTAAAATGACAGGCATTGGTGAATGTTTGACCTGCCAGGGTAAGCGTTTCAAACCCGATAAAAGTCGTCGCATCGTTGCTGGGATTGGTCACAGTTTGGCCGGGACTCATATTTTGTGGAAAAAATGTGCCATCATCTGTTGCGGCACCTGGATTAGAAACTTCGGCAATCATTGTTACGCCGCTGTTTGTAACTGTCCAATAATCAATTTTTGTGTATGTGGTATTGCCACTGGGATAAAAGAGCGTTTGCCCCGTAACGGACTGGCCGTTATACATCATCGGCCCGGTCATGCTGCGGTTTGGAGCTAGGCTACCAGA
>JAIRQU010000095.1 GCA_031256305.1 Burkholderiaceae bacterium | reverse complement strand
CCGCCGCGCGCGCCATCTGCGGCTTCGGGCGGCTGGCGGTGCTGGCCGCCAAGGAAAGCGTCAACCGCGCCTACGAGGGCACGCTATCCGGCGGCATCATGGCCGAGCGGCGGCTGTTCCACGGCCTGTTCGCCACCCAGGATCAAAAGGAAGGCATGGACGCCTTCATGCACAAGCGCGCGCCCCAATTCCAGGGACGGTAAACACCCAGCGCCCAAAGATGGAAAACCGTTACAGCCGCTATAATCGCGCCTCTTTCGCCGGTGGTATAGCTCAGACGGTTAGAGCGTGGGATTCATAACCCCAAGGTCGGTGGTTCGATTCCACCTACCACCACCATGTTGGCCTTTCATAATAGCTCACGAACCCGCCAGTTTCAAAGACTTGCGGGTTTTTTTATGGTTCCAAGAGCAGTTCCACTGCGCATCATCGCTTCGATCTGTCATGAACACATCTTCGCCGCAATCCGCCCAGCCTGAACCATCACCCGCGGAACAGTCTTTGCATCAACCCGTCTATCAGCCCGGATTGGCGGGCCTGTCCAAAGCCTTCGATCCGGCGGCGGTGGAAGCGCGCTGGGGCCAAGCGTGGGAAGACGCCGGCTTGGGCCGGGCGGGCTTTCGCGGCACGGGGCAGCCCGATGCCCAAGCGGCGCGCGCGGGGCGCAACTTCGCCATCCAGTTGCCCCCGCCCAACGTCACGGGCACGCTGCACATGGGCCATGCGTTCAACCAGACGATCATGGACGCGCTCACGCGCTACCACCGGATGCGCGGCTTTAACACGCTGTGGCTGCCGGGGGTGGATCACGCCGGCATCGCCACCCAGATCGTGGTGGAACGCCAGTTGCAAGATCAGGGCATCGACCGCCATAACTTGGGGCGCGAGGCGTTCACACAAAAGGTATGGGCCTGGAAGGAACAGTCGGGCAACACCATCGTGCGGCAGATGCGCCGCATGGGCGACAGCGTGGACTGGTCGCGCGAATACTTCACGATGGACGCCAGGCTCTCGCGCACGGTGGTCGAGACCTTCGTGTGCCTGTATGAACAAGGGCTGATCTACCGCGGCAAGCGGTTGGTCAACTGGGACCCGGTGTTGCGCTCGGCGGTCAGCGATCTGGAGGTGGAAAGCGTGGAGCGCGACAACCAGATGCACTACATTACCTACCCGTTCGTCGATGGTCCGCAAATAATCGACGGCCAGTTGCGGCGCGGCATGGAGATTGCCACCACGCGCCCGGAGACCATGCTGGCCGACGGCGCGCTGGCGGTACACCCTGATGACGAGCGTTACCGCCATCTGGTCGGCAAGTGGGTCAATTTGCCCTTGTGCGACCGGCGCATTCCGATCATTGCCGACGACTTCGTAGAACGTGAGTTCGGTTCGGGCTGCGTCAAGATCACCGGCGCGCACGACTTCAACGACTATGCCTGCGCGCAGCGGCACGGCCTGCCGATGATTACCATCTTTACGCCAGATGCCAGGATCAATGACAACGGCCCCGTTGCTTACCGGGGGTTGGATCGCTTCGAGGCGCGCAAGGCGGTGGTGCGGGACTTGCAGGCACAGGGCTTTCTGGTCGACATCAAGCCGCACAGGTCGATGCTGCCCATCTGCACCCGCACCGGGCAGATCGTCGAGCCGATGCTCACCGACCAATGGTTCGTCGCCTTGAGCAAGTCAAGTTCCAAGCCGGGCGCGGATAGCCAGAGCATCGCACAAAAAGCCATTGCCGCGGTGCGCGAGGGCCAGGTGCGCTTCGTGCCCGAAAACTGGGTCAACACCTATAACCAGTGGATGCACAACATCCAGGACTGGTGCATCAGCCGCCAACTGTGGTGGGGCCACCAGATTCCGGCGTGGTACGACGAAGATGGCAAAGTCTATGTCGCGCGCAGCGAACAGGAAGCACAGCGGCAAGCCCCCGGCAAGACGCTCACACGCGACCCGGACGTGCTGGACACCTGGTATTCCTCGGCGCTGGTGCCTTTCTCCACGCTGGGCTGGCCGGATACGGCGGATCAGACCGATCCGCTCAAGGACTACGACCTGTATCTGCCCAGCGCCGTGCTGGTGACAGGCTACGACATCATCTTCTTCTGGGTCGCCCGGATGATTATGATGACCCTGCACTTTACCGGGCGCGTGCCCTTCAGCCATGTCTATATCCACGGGCTGGTGCTGGACGCGCAGGGCAAGAAGATGAGCAAGTCCGAGGGCAACGTGCTCGACCCGGTGGACCTGATCGATGGCATCGGGCTGCAAGCCCTGCTGGACAAACGCGTGGTCGGCCTGCGCCGGCCCGAAACCGCGCCGCAGGTCAAGAAGGCCACGCAAAAGGAATTTCCCGATGGCATCCCCGCCTACGGCGCGGACGCGCTGCGTTTTACCTTTGCCGCCTACGCCAGCCTGGGCCGCACCCTCAACTTCGACAGCAAGCGGTGCGAGGGCTATCGCAATTTCTGCAACAAGCTCTGGAACGCCAGCCGTTTCGTGCTGATGCACTGCGAAGGCCAAGATTGCGGCAGCGATCAGGATAACGCGCACCGCAGCGCCGCCGACCGCTGGATCGTCAGCCTGCTGCAACAGGCTGAAAGCGCCGTCGCCAAGGGCTTTGAGGAATACCGGCTGGATACCGTGGCAGGCGTGATCTACGACTTCGTATGGAACGAGTTCTGCGACTGGTATCTGGAAATCGCCAAGGTGCAGATCCAGCAAGGAACGCCGGCCCAGCAGCGCGCCACCCGCCGCACGCTGATCCGCGTGCTGGAAGCGGTGCTGCGCCTGGCGCATCCGCTCATCCCCTTCGTTACCGAAGCGCTGTGGCAGGTTGTGGCGCCCATCGCCGGCAAGAAGGCCGCCGATTCCATCGCCACCGCGCCGTACCCGCAGGCGCAGCCCGATGCCATCGACCCCGCTGCCGAGGCCGAAATGGCGCGCCTGAAGGCGCTCGTCGATGCCTGCCGCGCGCAGCGCGGCGAGATGAATGTCTCGCCCGCCGCGCGGCTGCCGCTGTACGTGTATGGCGACGCGGACTTTGTGCGCGGCGCGGCTCCGGCCTTGCAAGCGCTGGCCAA
>JAIRQU010000032.1 GCA_031256305.1 Burkholderiaceae bacterium | reverse complement strand
GCACAGACCCGGTTCCACGTTGGAGACGCGCACGCGGGTGCCGGTCAGGTCGGCGCGCAGGTTCAGCGAGAACTGGCGCACGAAAGCCTTGGTCGCGCCATAGACGTTGCCGCCTGGGTAAGGATAGGTGCCGGCGATGGAGCCGATGTTGACGACGTGGCCGCGATTGCGCTGCACCATGCCGGGGAGCAGGGCGCGGGTCATGTGCGCCAGACCGGTGCAGTTGGTGCCGATCATGCGCTCCCAGTCGGCCAGATTGGCTTGCTGAGCTGACTCCAGTCCCAGCGCCAGCCCGGCGTTGTTGACCAGTACATCAATTGCGCGCCAATCTTCGGGCAGCGTGGCGGGCAGGGCGGCCACGGCGTCGGCGTTCTGTACGTCAAGCACATAGGGCAGCAGCGCGCCGCCCAGTTCGGCCTTGAGGGCATCCAGGCGCTCCGGGCGGCGGCCCGCGGCGATAACGCGATGCCCTTCGCGCACGAAGCGCCGCGCAATAGCAGCGCCGAATCCGGCGCTGGCGCCGGTCACAAAGACGATCATGGGTTTGCTCCAAGTGTGATGGGGAAGAGGGTGATTTTCCCCATTCGCCGCTGGATCGCCGCCAGTGGCGTCATGGCTTGGGGCCTTATGTTTTAGATCGCGCCCGTCCATTGCCCGCCGCTGCACCGCTCGATGCCGGCCAGATCACGGCGCGATTGCACATGGGCGTAACCCGCTTGCGTGAACAGGGCGCGCACGGCAGGTGCCTGGTCGTAACCGTGTTCGAGCAGCAGCCAGCCGCCGGACGCGAGGTGCGCGGGCGCGCCTGCGACGATGCGGCGGATATCGCGCAGACCATCAGGGCCGCTGGTCAGGGCGGTTGGCGGTTCATGGGTCAGAGCGGCCAAGTGCGGATCGTCCTCGGCGACGTAGGGCGGGTTGCTGACGATCAGGTCGAACCGCTGGCCGGACGCAAAGGGGGCGAACCAGTCGTGCCATGCACCGGGCAGCCAGCGCACGGGCAGATTCAGCCGCTGGCCATTGGCGCGCGCCACGGCCAGCGCGCCGAGGCTGGCGTCGGTGGCGGTGGCGCGCGCGGCGGACCGTTCAGGCGCGATGGCCAGCGCTACCGCGCCGCTGCCCGCGCCCAGGTCAAGCACGCGCGCGACTTGACCTTTGGGCAGCGCGGTCAAGACCCAATCGACCAGCGTTTCGGTATCGTCGCGCGGGTCGAGCACGCGCGCATCGACGTGCAGTTCCAGTCCGTAGAACGCTTTGCGGCCCGTGAGATAGGCCACGGGCGCGCCAGCCAGCCGCCGCGCAAGCAAATCGCGCCAGCGCGCGAGCAGGGCGGCGTCCAGCGGCTCGCTGTCGTGGGTGAGGAGCCAGGCGCGCTCATGCGGGGCGCAGCCCAGCAGATGCAGCAGCAGCATCTGCGCGTCCAGCCGTGGCAGTCCGGCGCTTTCGGCTTGCACCAGCGCTTGCGCCAGCGTCATTCGTAAACGATCATGACGCGGCCCTGGTCGGCTTGGGCAATCCAGCCCGCCAGCGCGGCGTCGCTGGGGAAAAATTTGGCGCCTTCGCCCAGGTCGATTTGCGCGGCCACGCCCGCCACGGCGCTGCCACCGCTGCCTGACACAACGTCCCGCGCGCCGGGCTGCGCTGGGCGTTCCAGCGCCAGTCGGACCGGCAGGCCGCGCGTCAGAGGGCCGTATTCACTGTCTTCCACGCGCGGGGGAAACTGCTCCAGCAGGCGACGCACATCGGGCGGCTGGCGGCCCACGGCCACGCGCAAAAATTTGCCGAAGCGGCAGCGCGCGGTGGGCAGATCCCAAAACTGCGTGACAGTCAATTGCAGACCGCCGGAAAAACGGTCGGGCATGACCTTGCCCATGACGATGACCAACTCGTCGTCCTTGAGCGCATGGCGGTAGGGCGCGAACACGCTTTCATCGGCGCGCGCTTCAATGACGCCGGATTTGTCGTCGAGCTTGAAGAAGGCCAGCTTGCCGCGCTGGCCGTTGATGAAACGCAGATCAGTGACGATGCCCGCAACCAGTTGCGGCTCGCGGCTGTCCTGCAAATCGGCGATGCAGCGGCGCGCGAACTGGCGCACCTCGCGCTCGGCTTGGTCGAACAGATGGCCCGACAGGTAGAAGCCGATGGCGGCTTTTTCCAGCGCCAGGCGTTCCTTGTCACTCCAGGGGGTGACGGCTGGCAATTCCGGTTCTTGTGTGCTGGCGCCGTGCGCGTCTTCGAGCAGGTCGAACAGGCCGCTTTGGCCTGCGTTGGCTTCTCTGGCCGCGGCAAACTCGAAGGCCAGGTCGATTGCCGCGGCCAGTTGTGCGCGGTTGGGGGTCAGGCCGTCGAACGCCCCGGCGCGCACCAGCGCCTCCACCACGCGCTTGTTGACGCGCTGGCGATCCACGCGCCGACAGAAGTCAAACAGGCTCTTGAACGGGCCGCGCTCCGCGCCGGCTTGGCCTTCGCCTTGCCTTTCGCGCGCGGCGACGATGGCCGCGATGGCCTGCTCGCCGGTGCCCTTAATGGCGCCCAGGCCGTAGCGGATGAGCTGGTCGGACACTGGCTCAAAGCGCCAGCCGCCCCGGTTGATGTCAGGCGGCTCGAACTGGATGCCTTCGCGTTGCGCGTCATCGAACAAATCCTTGAGTTTGTCGGTGTCGTCCATTTCCACCGTCATGTTGGCGCAGTAGAACTCGGCGGTGTAGTGCGCCTTGAGCCAGGCGGTGTGGTAGGCCAGCAGCGAGTAGGCAGCGGCATGGCTCTTGTTGAAGCCATAGCCGGCGAACTTCTCCATCAGGTCGAAGATTTCGTCAGCCTTGTCCTGGCCGATGCCGTTTTGGGCCGCGCCCGCGCGAAAGGTGGCGCGGTGCTTGGCCATTTCTTCGGGTTTTTTCTTGCCCATCGCGCGCCGCAGCAGATCCGCGCCGCCCAGGCTATAGCCGCCCAGGATCTGCGCGGTCTGCATCACCTGTTCCTGATAAACCATGATGCCATAGGTTTCCGACAGCATGTCGGCCACCAGCGGATGCGGATAGACCACCGGCTCCCTGCCGTGCCTGCGCGCGATGTAGCTGGGGATCAGGTCCATCGGCCCAGGGCGGTACAGCGCGTTGAGGGCGATCAGGTCTTCCAGCCGCGTGGGCCTGGCGTCGCGCAACATGCCCCGCATGCCACGGCTTTCAAACTGGAACACCGCCTCGGTGCGGCCCTGCTGAAAGAGCTGGTAGGTGGCTGCATCGTCCAACGGAATGTCGTCGTAGGCAAAGTTTTCCTGCCCCGGATGGCGGCGCGCGATCAGTTCCCTGGCAATTTCCAGAATCGTCAGCGTGGCCAGCCCCAAAAAGTCGAACTTGACCAGGCCGGCCGCTTCCACGTCGTCCTTGTCGTATTGGCTGACGGCGGCGTTGCTGCCGGGCTGCTGGTATAGCGGGCAGAAGTCGGTGAGCTTGCCCGGCGCGATCAGCACGCCGCCGGCGTGCATGCCGACGTTGCGCGTGAGGCCCTCTAGTTTTTGCGCCAGCGCCAGCAGGTTGCGTACTTCTTCTTCCTTGCGGCTGCGCTCGGCCAGTTGCGGCTCGGCCTTGAGGGCCTCGGCCAAGGTGATGTGCTGGCCCGGCTTGTTGGGCACCAGTTTGCTGATGCCGTCACAGAAGGTGTAGCTCATGTCCAGCACCCGGCCCACGTCGCGGATAGCCGCGCGCGCGGCCATGGTGCCAAAGGTGGCGATCTGGCTGACCGCGTCGCGCCCGTATTTGTCCTTGACATAGTCGATTACCCGGTCGCGGTTGACCTGGCAGAAGTCCACGTCGAAGTCGGGCATGGACACGCGCTCAGGGTTGAGGAAGCGCTCGAACAGCAATTTGTAGCGCAGCGGATCGAGGTCGGTAATGTTTAGCGCGTAGGCCACCAGCGACCCCGCGCCCGAACCCCGCCCCGGCCCCACGGGACAGCCGTGGGTTTTGGCCCAGTTGATGAAATCGCTTACGATCAGAAAATAGCCGGGGAAGCCCATTTTCAAAATCGTGTCGATCTCGAACTCCAGCCGCTCCTGATAGCGCGGCCCTTGCTGCTGGCGCTCGGCGGCGGCGGGGTATAGGCGCGTCAGGCGCGCCTCCAGTCCCTGCTGCGCCGCATGGCGGAAATAGCTTTCGATGCTGTGCTGCGCGGGCACCGGAAAATTCGGCAGGCGCGGTTCGCCCAGCGTCAGCGTGACGTTGCAGCGCCGCGCAATCTCAACCGTGTTGGCGATGGCCGAGGGCACGTCGGCAAACAGCCGCGCCATCTCCG
>JAIRQU010000005.1 GCA_031256305.1 Burkholderiaceae bacterium | reverse complement strand
ATGCGCGAACTGCCTTTGAGCGTATGGAAAGTACGCCGCAGCGTGGTTTTTTGTTCCACGTCTCCGGGCGTGGCGGCCAGCGCTTGGATAGCCGCTTGACCGGTCGCTATGACTTCGCGCGCCTCATCGAGAAAAATACTCAGCAGATCGTCATCCGCGTCCTGCGCAGCCTGGCCTCCCGCCGCATCCGCCGCAGCCACGGACGTGGCCGATAAAGACGCGGGCATCGTCGCGCCGCGCAACTGGTTGACCGTCTGCAAGGCCGCCGACAGGCCCGCCGCATCTTGCTGACTGACCGCCGCCGTAGCCTGACGGGCGGCAGCGGCCAGCGCCGGTTTTTCCGCAAGCGCCGCTTGCGCGGTAATCCGGTCGAGCTTGTCTTGCAGCGCGGGAGTAGCGGCGGTCAATGCCTGTGGCGCGGTCGTGACAAAACCTCCCGTGGACGGGCTTTGCTCCTCAATAGGCGGCAAAGCCACGGCCGCTGAAGCCGCCGCGCCATACGCGGGCAAACCACCGGGTTCGCTCAGATCAAAATCCAAGGGCACGGGGGTTGTGACGGGCGCGCCTGGTTTTTCAGTCCTGAAATCCACCGTATCAACGTCAATGGTCGCGGGCCGATCCGTAAACGACCCCGGAGCGCGGGCGCGCATCATCGGCGCTTTGAGTTCACCGCTTTGCGCATCAAAGACAAACAGCTTGCGCGCCAGGGCGGGCTGATAGCCCAGCATATCCACCAGAAAACCCAGGGACCCCAAATTGTTGGCGAGCCTGTTGAAAACGTTACTGGTCTCACCCGGCGGCATGCTGCCGTCGATCAAATGCTGAACCTGCTCGCGCATTCGCGCGACGGCATGGACCGCCTGATCCAGCCCCAGCACCGACAACACGCCACGCATCTGATTCATCAGGTCGGGCACTTGCGCCAGCGGCGTCTTGTCCGCGGACTGGCGGAAGAATTGATCCAGCCGCCCTTCTACCTCGCCCATCGTGGCGCGCAGTTCGCCCACCACCGTACCCATGGTCTGACGGTCGCTGACCTCGCGGTAGAGCTGTTCCATCCAGGGTTCCAGCGTCGGCCCCGGCGCGCCTTCGCGCACGGTTTTCAGGCGTTGGGCCAATTGCTGCATACGCGCTTGCAGCAAGGAGTCGGCGGGATGGAAGTCGGCAAACGAAGCCTCCAGGAACAGCACTGCCGTGGCTGTTTCCATCGCCAGCTCGGGACTGGGCGGATGGTTCGCGCGGGCAACTTGCGCCATCACGGTTTTGAGTTCATCGGCCAATGGCCGCGCCTTGGGCAAGAGCTTGGAGAGCGACTCCGTGACCAGGCCAAGTTGCTCGGAACACGCCTGCACGCGCGACAGGTCACCGCCGGCCAGGGCGGACCAGTTTTCCTTGATCGCATCAACGCGCCGCCGGGCCTGCGTCAGCACGGCCGGATCGAACAGGCCGAACACGGGCTGGCTGTAATCGACCGGAACGTAACGCTCCAGTCCCCACGCGGCGCGCACAGCCGCCAGCGCCGACAAAGCGGCAATACCGGAGGAGCCGGCCTGCGCGCAAAAAAACAGCAGGTCTTGCGCCAGCCGCTCCGAAACCACGCCATCGCCTTGCGCCAGCGTGATGTATTGCAGCAGCACGCGCGAAATGGCGCGCTTGGCATATATATCCAGCGGCACGCGCCTGGCGCCCAGCGCCTGGAAAAAACCCGCCGCCAGCATCCAGAACGCCGCCGGATGGGCATGGCGGTTCTGATTTTCATTGGCCGCCAGTTCCAGACTGGCCGCGCCCAAATCAACCGCGGCGCTGGCGTCTTCATGGCGCATGATGTTCAGAATGTCGCGGTCCAATCGCCGCCGCGTTTCGGCGGAATAATCGCGTTTTTGTACCGTCTGGAGCGGCCGCGGCGCGGCCCAGGTCCAGGGCCAGTCCCACAGATCGGCGGGATGAATGCGATCAGCCCCGGCCAGTTCCTGCACCTGGCGGTACTGCGCAAACAAACCCAGCGCCGGGCGCGGATGAGCGCTCAATTGGCTTTCGAGATATTCGATCAGCGCAAAACCCGCCGTTTCCTGCACGGCAACGGCTGAGGAACTAGCCTCCTGCGGTTTGGCGGTAAACCGCTGCATTGCCTCCTCCATGCCGCCGACCATGCGCGCGGCGATGGTTTGTCCGACCATGTCCAGCACGCCCTGGACCTGGTGCAATTGCTGGCGCGCCACGCGCAACGGGTTGGCATCGACCGATTCGAGGTTTACTCCGCGCGCGGCCTGCGCCTCGCGCACATAACGCTTGAGCGCCTTGGTTGCCGCCTCGATGGATTTGCGCGTTTCATCAAGCACCCAAGCCAGCGGACCAAGGTCCTCGACGCCCGTTTCAGAGGCATTGCGAAAATGTTGGGCAACCATGCGGCTCTAGACCTTTTGATCGGGTTTGCTGGGGGTCAGGCAATCTTGAACCGCGTCACTGATTGCCGCAGTTCGTCAGCAATTTGCGCCAGTTCACGCACCTGGCTGGCGGTCGAGCGGGTACTCTCGCCCGTTTGCTCGGTAACGGCGGAGATGTGCTGAATGCTGTCAACGACCCCATTGGCCTTCTGGGCCTCCTGCACCGTGACCGACGAAATCTGCTCGATAAGCTGTGCCAGCCGGCGCGAAACGCGGTCGATCTCGGTCAGCGCCATGCCGGCATTGTCCGACAGGCGCGCGCCTTCGACCACGCCGCTGGTGGAACGCTCCATGGCGGCCACCGCATCCTGTGTATCGGTCTGGATGGTTTTGACCAGC
>JAIRQU010000262.1 GCA_031256305.1 Burkholderiaceae bacterium | reverse complement strand
CGCGCCATTGACCCACGCTCCGCCTTGCGCCGTCATCTGCTCCCGTTACGTCCCCCTAACCCCCGGCGCCAGTTGCCCGAGCGCGTTGCCCGCGCGCTGTCCGTGCAGCCCGGCGGGCGCGATCAGCGCGCGCGTTTCGCTTTGTGCGTCCGGTTCGGGGCCGTCGAGCGTGTCGTCTGCGGATTCCAGTTCCGCCTCCGCCCCGACAGTAGCCGTTTCTATAATGCCGCGAACCGATTTCAAGGGAACCCCTGACGATGCAAAACGCTCGATTATCAGCCGCCAGTCGGTGTGTCGCGCTGGCCGCCGCCGCGTTAGCGTCCGGCTGCGCCAGCACGAAAGAGTCTGTTGAAGACAAGACCGCCGGCTGGAGTCCCAACCGCATCTACGCAGAGGCGCAGGACAACGATAAATCCGGCGATTACGACAAGGCCATTCCGCTCTACGAAACGCTAGAAGGGCGCGCCGCCGGCACATTGCTGGCGCAGCAGGCGGAGTTGGATAAAGCCTACGCGCAATACCGCAACGAAGACAAGACCGGCGCCATCGCCACGCTGGAGCGCTTTATGCGCCAGCACCCGGCCAGCCCGGCCTATGACTATGCGCTATATCTCAAGGGTATCGTCAACTTCAACGACAACCTGGGGTTTTTGTCCTTTCTGTCGCGCCAGGACCTTTCCGAGCGCGACCAGCGCGCGGCCAAGGAAGCCTTCGAGTCCTTCAAGGAACTGGTCACGCGCTTTCCCGATTCGCGCTATGCGCCCGACGCCGCCGCGCGGATGCGCTACACCATCAACGCCCTGGCTTCTTACGACGTGCATGTGGCGCGCTACTACTACCAGCGCGGCGCGTATGTCGCGGCCATCGACCGCGCGCAGCAGGCCGTCACCGATTACCGTGATGCTCCCGCGCTGGAAGAGGCTCTCTACATTCTGGTCATGTCCTACGACAAGCTGGGCATGACCGGGCCGCGCGATGACGCCAAGCGCGTGCTTCTGCAAAATTACCCGCACACCCAATACCTCGCTCACGGCCTCAATCCTCCGGACCAGCCGTGGTGGCAATTGTGGTGAGTCATTTTTCTTTCGGTAAAACCATGTACTCCATATGCCGTTTACGCCAGTTGTTTGCCGCGTCATGGGCTGCCTTGGCGCTGTTTTTCGTTGTCTCGTCCTGTGCTTACGCCGCGCCCACGGCCCAGCCGCTGGAATGGCAGGTGGATGGCCAGCTCTTTAGCGGCTACCTGGTCTATGACGCCGCCGACAAGCGCCTGCGTCCAGGGCTGGTCATGGCTCCCGACTGGATGGGCGTTACGCCCGCGGCGGTGGAGCGCGCCAAGGCGCTGGCCGGTGATCGCTACGTGATTCTGGTGGCCGACTATTACGGCCAGGGCGTGCGGCCCAAGGACAGCGCTCAGGCCGCTCAATTGGCCGCGCAATTGCGCGATGGCGACCGCGCCGCGCTGCGCGCGCGCATCCGCGCGGCGGTCGCGGCGCTCAAGGCCCAAGCGGGCCATGCGCCGCTGGACGCCAGCAAAATTGGCGCGTTTGGCTTTTGCCTGGGCGGCACCACCGTGCTGGAACTGGTGCGCGCGGGCGACAAGCTGGCCGGTGTCGTGACGCTGCACGGCGATCTTTCCGCCACCGGCCGCGCGGCTTCCGGTTCAATCCAGACGCCGGTACTTGTCCTCAACGGGGCCGACGATAAATCCGTCACCGCCCAGAATATCGCCGACTTTCAGCGCGAAATGAACCAGGGCGGGGCGGATTGGCAATTCGTTGATTTCAGCGGCGCGGTACATTGCTTTGCCCTGCCCAACGCAGGCAACGATCCGGCCAGCAACTGCCGCTACAACCCGCGCGCCGCGCGCCGTGCCTATCGCATGATGAACGATTTTTTTGACGAGGTATTCGACCGTTGAGCGCCGGATTTATCGGGGACGCACGATCACAAAACGCAAATTACCTTGCCGCCTGTTCCGTGCCGGAGCCGATCCCTTACCACTTGCACTTCTTCATGGGTTAGCGCCGCCCTTGCGTAAGTCGTTCGTTTTTTCCCATCTGTCGGCAAGCGTCATCGCGGCGCTGCTGGCGGGCTGTGCGTCCGATACTCCCGCGCCGCTGATGGATTACCAGCCCGAAAACTTTGACGCCAGCAATGTTTTCGTGCATCACTACGTGGCCTTGCCCGCGCGCACATGCGAGGCCGCGCGCCGCGCCTTGCTCAGTCAAGGGTACGTCTTGGATGCCGCCAAGTTCGCCAATCAAGTGGCGGGCCATAAGTCCTTTCAGCCGGACGCCAGCCATCATGTACAACTGGAATTTCGCGTGGTGTGCGCCGCCCAGGGCAAGGATGCGGGCGGCGGCACCACGGTGTTTGCCAATGGCGTGCAGGATCAATACAGTCTGCGCATGACCAAGGAGTCGGCGTCACTGGGCGTGGGCGCGTTCGGTTCACTGTCGCTGCCGCTCAAGGGCGGCACCGATGAGATGGTCAAGGTCGCCAGCCAGACCGTGACGGATGCCAGCTTGTATCAGCGTCTTTTCGACTTGATCGACGGTCTCTTGAAAAGCGGCGA
>JAIRQU010000247.1 GCA_031256305.1 Burkholderiaceae bacterium | reverse complement strand
GTCTTTTGCCGGGCGTGGCCGTTTCGACCAGCGGCTGCAGGGCCGCCGGGCGCGCGCCTTGGGGCGGCGCGCTTTCGGCTTTTTCCAGGTTGGCCGCGTAATCGCTGCCGGGGCAATAGACGATGGCGTCCTCGCCGGTGTCGGCGATAACCTGGAATTCCTCCGACAAGTCGCCGCCGATGGCGCCCGAATCGGCCGCCACGGCGCGGTAGCGCAGCCCGAAGCGGTCGAAAGTCGCGCGATACGCCTGCGCCATGCGCTGGTAACTTTGCTGCGCGCCAGCCGCGTCGCGGTCAAAGCTGTAGGCGTCCTTCATGATGAACTCGCGCCCGCGCATCAGGCCAAAGCGCGGCCGGCGCTCGTCGCGGAACTTGGTCTGGATCTGGTAGAGGTTCTTGGGCAGCTGCTTGTAGCTCTTGAACTCCTGCCGGGCAATATCTGTCACCACCTCCTCGCTGGTGGGCTGGATGACGAAATCGCGCTCATGCCGGTCGCGCACGCGCAGCAGCTCCGGCCCCATCTTGTCAAAGCGCCCCGACTCGCGCCACAGCTCGCCCGGCTGCACTACGGGCATGGTGCATTCCAGCGCGCCAGCGCGGTTCATCTCTTCGCGCACGATGGCCTCGACCTTGCGGATTACGCGCAGACCCAGCGGCATGTAGGTGTAGATGCCCGCGCCGAGCTTTTTAATCATGCCCGCGCGGATCATCAGGCGATGGCTGACAACCTCGGCGTCGGCCGGGGCTTCTTTGAGGGTGGAAATCAGGAACTGGGAGGCTTTCATCGGACAAATAGTGGCGCGCGGCAGTGTCAGGAAGACAAAAAAGCACGGATACCTGCGTTTTTAGGGCGCAAACCGTGCATAATGCACACAAGATAAGTGATTCAGGAGTTTGATTATGCTCGACCGGGAGGGATTTCGCCCGAATGTCGGCATCGTCCTGCTCAACCAGAAGAACCAGGTATTTTGGGGCAAGCGCATACGCTCGCACTCTTGGCAGTTTCCGCAAGGTGGTATTGACCGCGGCGAAACGCCGGAACAGGCCATGTTCCGGGAGCTGCATGAAGAAGTCGGATTGCGGCAGGAGCATGTGCGCATCATGGCCCGGACCCGCGACTGGTTGCGCTACGAGGTGCCCGACTGCTACATCCGCCGGGATGCGCGCGGCCATTACAAGGGCCAGAAGCAGTTATGGTTTTTGCTCCAGCTCGAAGTCTACGACTGGAACCTGAATCTGCGCGCCACCAGTCACCCGGAATTCGACGCTTGGCGCTGGAACGACTATTGGGTGCCGCTGGAAGTGGTGGTCGAGTTCAAGCGCGGCGTGTACCAATCGGCGCTGACGGAGCTGGCGCGCCATTTGCCGCGCGCCAGCGCGCTGCACAGCCGCCATCCGCGCGCCGGCGCGCGCGGTCGCGCCACGTTGGGATCCGCCGCCGGACCGCGTTCCGCGGGCGCGGTGGATTCCGCTAGCAACACGCCGGCGCTCGCGCCTATCCGCACGCTGCCTTTGCCGTGCCTGCCGTCGCTGCCGGTTGCGTCCGATGCCGTGCCCAGTTCGGCAATTTGGGCTGTCGAACCCTAAAATAAGCGGATGATGCTTCGCTGTCCATTGTTGCCGTCGCATGGAGCGGCTTTTACCGCCGCCCTTGTCGCGGCGGCGTTGCTGGCTGGCTGCGCGGGAGATTCCGGTTCCGCGCAGCGTGCCGGAATCGACTTGGATAACCCTGACAAGGATCAATCGCACTGGGTCGAGGATGCCCCGCCTGCGCCGCCCGCCTATGACCTCAAGCGGCTGATCGACGTGGCCACGCCGCGCGGTTCCAGCGTCAAAGTGGGCATCGACCCCAAAACCATCACCATCAACCCTGCCAGCGGCGTGGTGCGGTATGTGGTCGTTGCGCGCGGCATGTCGGCGGTCAATGCCATGTATGAAGGCATCCGCTGTTCGACCGGGCAATTTCGCATCTACGCGCGCCAAGTTAAGGGCCAGCCGTGGGAGAAGGCCGACGATTCAGCCTGGCGCGGCATGGACGAACAGACCGGGCCTGGCGTGCTGTTGCGGCATCCGCAGCAGCTTGCGCAAGGCGGCCTCTGCGACGGCCCCGCCATCACCGCCACGCCCGACAAAATGGCGCAACTGCTGCGCTCCAGCGAGTTGCGGCCCGATCTGTACCAGTACCGGTAATTGGCGTTTTGCGGCTTTGCGCGCAAAAACTCTCCCGTGTTGTCAAGCGCAAGCCGCGCTGGTTTGACAAGGCGCCAGGCTATCTTGGTACACGCGCCGTTATTGGCTTGGCCCTGCCAATGGGCTGCGCGCATTGTGTTAGGCGCTCTTGGGCGCAAGCACCAGGTTATCCCGGTGCACCATTTCCGGTTCGGCGGCGTAGCCCAGAATGGGGGCGATGTCGCTTGAGGGCTTGCGGCACAATAGCCGCGCTTCGGCGGCGGTGTAGTTGGCCAGGCCGCGGGCCAGTTCCGCGCCGGTTTCGTCGCAAATGGCGATCACGTCGCCGCGCTTGAACGCGCCGCGCACGGCGGTCATGCCCACCGGCAGCAGGCTTTTGCCTTCGCTGGCGAGCTTGCGCGCCGCACCGGCGTCGATGATGACCGCGCCGTGCAGTTGCAGGTGGTCGGCGATCCACTGCTTGCGCGCCTGGGTTTTGTGCGTGGGCGCGATCAGCCAGGTGCCAATGGCCTCGCCCTGCGCCAGGCGCGGCAGCGCGTCAGGTTCGCGCCCCCAGGCGATGACCGTGGATGCGCCCGATCCGGCGGCGCGGCGCGCGGCTAATATCTTGGTGAGCATGCCGCCCTTGCCGATGCCCGACCCCGCGCCGCCGGCCATGGCTTCGAGCGCCGGATCGCCCGCGCGCGCCAGATGGATGAAGGCGGCGTCGGGCTGTTTGCGCGGGTCGGCGGCAAACAGCCCGCGCTGGTCGGTCAGGATGACCAGCAGGTCGGCCTCGATCAGGTTGGCCACCAGTGCGCCCAGCGTGTCGTTGTCGCCGAACTTGATTTCTTCGTTGACGACGGTGTCGTTTTCGTTGATGACCGGGATCACGCGGTGTTCCAGCAGCGTCAGCAGCGTGGAGCGCGCGTTCAGGTAGCGCTCGCGGTCGGACAGGTCGTCGTGCGTGAGCAGCACTTGCGCGCTGCGCAGGCCCTGCTCGCGCAGCTTGGTTTCGTAGATTTGCGCCAGTCCCATCTGACCGACGGCGGCGGCGGCCTGCAATTGGTTGACCATGCTGGGGCGCTTGGCCCAGCCCAGGCGTTTCATGCCTTCGGCAATGGCGCCGCTGGAGACCATGACCAGTTCGCGTCCGCCCTGAGCCAGCGCGGCCAGTTGCCGGCACCAGCCGCCAATGGCCGCTTCATCCAGTCCGCGCCCCTCGTCGGTGACCAGGCTGGAGCCGACCTTGACGACGATGCGCCGCGCCGCGCGCAAGGCGGCGCGGGCGTGCTGCGGGTCGATCTGGCCGGTCTGGCTGACCGGGCCGGTGATCATGACTGTGCCCCAGTTTGCGGCGCAAAGCGCGGATCGGCCTGCTGGGGCGCAGTGGCCTGCCGCTGCTCGTGCAGGTGGCTGTAGATGGCGCGCGTCAGCGGCTCGCAGCCCGCGCGGGTCAGGGCCGATATTTCAAACACCGGCCCCTTCCATTTGAAGCGCTTGACGAAGTCCTTGACGCGCGCGGCGCGCGCTTGCGGATCCAGCATGTCGATCTTGTTGAGCACCAGCCAGCGCGGTTTGGCGTAAAGATCGGGGTCGTATTTTTTCAGCTCGGCGACGATGGCCTGGGCTTGCGCGACCGGGTCGGCGTTTTCGTCGAACGGCGCCAGATCGACCACGTGCAGCAGCAGGCGCGTGCGCGCCAGGTGGCGCAGGAACTGGTGGCCCAGCCCCGCGCCTTCGCTGGCGCCCTTGATCAGGCCCGGAATGTCGGCCACCACGAAGCTCTGCTCCGGCCCCACGCGCACCACGCCCAGATGCGGGTGCAGCGTGGTGAAGGGATAGTCGGCAATTTTGGGCCGGGCGTTGCTGACCGCCGTGATGAAGGTCGATTTGCCCGCGTTGGGCAGACCCAGCAGGCCGACGTCGGCCAGCACTTTCAATTCCAGCTTCAGGCTTTTTTTCTCGCCCGGCCAGCCGGGCGTTTTCTGGCGCGGCGCGCGGTTGATGGCGCTCTTGAAGCGCAGGTTGCCAAAGCCCCCGTCGCCACCCTTGGCGATCAAGATTTTCTGGCCGGGTTCCAGCAGTTCGTACAGCACGTCATTGGTGTCCGCGTCGCGGATCAGCGTGCCCACGGGCATTTTGAGCGAGATGTCCGCGCCCGCCGCGCCGAACATGTCCGACCCCATGCCGTGCTGGCCGCGCCCGGCTTCGTGGCGGCGCGCGTAGCGGTAATCGATCAGGGTGTTCAGGCTGCCGTCGGCTACCGCATAGACGTGGCCGCCGCGCCCGCCGTCGCCGCCATTGGGGCCGCCGAATTCCTTGTACTTCTCGTGCCGGAACGAGACGCAGCCATTGCCGCCATCGCCCGCGGCAATATCGATATAAGCCTCGTCCACGAATTTCATGATTGCAGTCTAACCGGCTCCAGAAACACCAAAGCCCCGCTGCGTGCGGGGCTTGGGGCTGCGCAGGCCGTTGCCTTGGCGTTATGCCGCGGGCGTGACCATGACGGTGTGCCGGTTGAGCGCGCCCCTGGTCGTGAACGACACTTGGCCCTCAACCAGCGCATACAGCGTGTGATCGCGGCCCATGCCGACGTTTACGCCCGGATGCAGGCGCGTGCCGCGCTGGCGCACGATGATCGAACCGGCGCTGACCTGTTCGCCGCCATACGCCTTGACGCCCAGCATCTTGGGTTTGGAATCGCGGCCATTGTGGGTGGAGCCGCCGCCTTTTTTGTGTGCCATCTTGAATTACTCCCTGGGTGTGTCAGGCCGCGACCGCCGCGATTTCCAGCTCGGTAAACGGCTGGCGGTGCCCTTGGCGTTTCTGGTAGTGCTTGCGACGGCGCATCTTGAAGATGCGCACTTTGTCGTGCAGACCATGGGTCAATACCTTGGCCGTGACTGTAGCGCCGGACACCAGGGGTGCGCCGACCTTGAGCGCTTCGCCATCCCCGACGGCGAGCACCTGATCGAACACCACTTCCTGGCCTACGTCCGCAGCAATCTGTTCTACCTTGATCTTGTCGCCGGCGGCAACGCGATACTGCTTGCCTCCGGTTTTTATGACTGCGTACATGGGAAATTCCTTCGTAAGAAAGCTCCGCCTGCCAGATTGCAGGGGAACTCTTGATTATGCCAGATTGCAACAGCGCGCCACGGGGCCGTTCCTGCATTGCCCATATACCCTTTCATGTGCCGTTGCGCAATCCCTATAATTTTTCAATGTCCGCACCCGCTAGTTCATCAACCAATACTGTGCTGGCCTTGACATCCGAGGGGATGCGCGAGGTCGATGCCGTTATCGCCCGGCGGCTGGCTTCGAGCGTACCGCTGGTGGGGCAGGTAGCGCGCTACATCGTCTCGGCGGGCGGCAAGCGTCTGCGGCCCGCGCTGCTGCTGCTGACCTGCGGCGCGCTGGGGTGCGACGCGCCGCAGCGTTTCAACCTGGCCGCCGTGGTCGAATTTATCCATACGGCGACGCTGCTGCACGACGACGTGGTCGATGAATCCACGTTGCGGCGCGGGCGCGCTACCGCCAATCAGACCTTCGGCAACCCGGCCAGCGTGCTGGTGGGCGATTTCCTGTATTTGCGCGCCTTTCAGATGATGGTGGAGGCGGGCAGTATGCGCGTGATGCAGATCCTGGCCGACGCGACCAACGTGATCGCCGAGGGCGAGGTGCTGCAACTGGTCAACATGCACGACGCGGGCCTGACGCAGGACGCCTATCTGCAAGTCATCCGCTCCAAGACCGCCAAGCTGTTCGAGGCCAGTTGCCGCCTGGCGGCGGTGCTGGCGGGCAGTGCGCCGGCCATTGAGGATGCCTGCGCGGAATATGGCCGCTCGCTGGGCACGGCG
>JAIRQU010000170.1 GCA_031256305.1 Burkholderiaceae bacterium | reverse complement strand
ATTTTTGCCATCTGCGGCGCAAAAAGCATTATCGCCAAAAAGCCCGCCGCGCTCAAGGACGTACAGCGGCAGTTGCGCGAGCGGCGCGTGGGCAAAACCTACCTGGCGCTGGCGCTGGGCGCGTGGCCAGCCAACCTGAAGGTGATCGACGCGCCGCTGGCGCGCTATCTGATCGCCAGCGGGCCAGGCGAAGGCGAGCGCCGTGTGCGCATCGTTAGCCACGGGGATCCGGCGGGCCAGCGCGCCGTCACGCTGGTCAAAACAGTCGAGCGCCAGCCAGACATGACTTTGCTGGCCGTCACCATCAAGACCGGGCGCACGCACCAGATCCGCGTGCATCTGGCCAGCCGCGGCCACCCCATCGCCGGTGACGACAAATACGGCGACTTCGCGCGCAACAAGGCGCTGCAAAAGCAGGGCCTCAAACGCATGGCGCTGCACGCCTGGCGGTTGTGCCTGACGCATCCGGCCAGCGGTCAGCCGCTGGAAATTATTGCCCCGCCCCCGCCCGAATTGCGGCCGCTTGAGAATGCAAGAGCTTCATTTGAACCCATCACAAAATGACGGTCGATAACGCTGGATAGCGCCTGGCCGTGTTTGCAAGGCGCGCCAGCCGGCCTTTGGGCGAGGGAGAGCCAATAGCCATGAATCTCAAACAATTGGAGTACTTCGTGCGCGTTGCCGAGATAGGCAGTTTCAGCCAGGCGGCCATGGTGCTAAACGTCGCGCAGCCGGCGCTGTCGCACCAAGTGCGCTTGCTGGAAGCGCAACTGCACGTTGCGCTGCTGATCCGCAACGGGCGCGGCGTCACGTTGACCGAAGTGGGCAATCGGCTGTGCAAGCACAGCGTCGCCATTCTGCAATTGGTCGAACGCGCCGCGAAGGACATAGAGGCGGCCCCCAGCCATGAACAGCGCCGCCATACCAGCCCGGCGCTAGGGCATCACCGGGCAAACCGCCCGCAAGTGAAAAGACGCCAGAGCTTTCACAATCGCGCTCACATCGCCCGCCACCGGCAAACACGGTTGACGCCAACGCAAGAAATCGGGTGATGCAGTTGCGGCGCACCCTGCCGCCATTCCTGGATGATTTGCTGGCCCTCACAACTCAGAAAATCGGCTTGCAGACACAGTTGCTAGCTATAATAAAAGTAGCAAAAATCAAAAAGCGGCGTGTCCAGATTTAGGGTTTTCCCTAAACAATTTATTAGGGAAAACCCTAGGACCTAGGGAAAACCCTAATTAGGAATCATCCTAGGTTTTTTTGCTGTTTAATAGGAGGGTCGGGCAAGGCGAGGTACTTTACCCGCTTGCTTCGATGGTCTGCCCGTGGCTTTGCGGCCCTCGGCAGGCACATGTTCATCAACCCGGATTACATAGCCATTTAGTCAGAGGTACACATCATGGGGATTACAGTATCACCTTTTGCCAACTTTTTTGTTCGTCAAGACTTTGAGGATGCACCCGATGAGCTTGATGCCGCCGATGTCGCCCATGCGAACTGGAATGCTCGCGTCGCCGACAACAGCGGCAGCGCCGATAGCGCTGCATCTTCCGCGCCAAAGGCTGCTTCATCCGCCGCCGCGCCAAAAGCCGTTGCATCCGCCGCTTCAACGGACGCCGCCAACATGAGCGTGAGCAACGCCGGGTTGGATCTGGTTAAAAACAAAGAACATCGGGAATTGACCGCCTACCAGGATGGTGCAGGCGTGCCGACCATCGGCTACGGCCACACGGGTCAGGTGAATGGCAAGCCGATCATTCCCGGCAAGACAACGATCACTCCGGCCCAAGCCGACCAACTGTTGCAAGAGGACCTTGCCCCAGCCGAAGCTGCCGTGCGCAGAGACGTCACGGTGCCGATCACCCAAGGGCAATTCGACGCGCTGACGGACTTTGCCTACAACGCGGGCGCTGGCAGTTTGCATCATTCCGCCCTGCTGCGCAAGCTCAATAGGCGCGATTAGGCGGGCGCGCAGGCCCAATTTATCCATACGAACGTGCACGACCGCAAAGGCAAAGAAGAGCCGGGGCTGGTCAAGCGCCGCCAGGCAGAGGCAGCCCTGTTTGGCAACACGGGGCCGCAAGCGGCAGTGCCAGGCGTGGCCTCAAGCGCGGCCAAAGCGGCGGGGCAATGAACCGGCGTCCAACCCCTACCCCAGTCACGGCGCGCGCCTTGGCTGCCGCGCTGTTGCTGGTGGCGCTGTGGCCCGTGGGCAGCCGCGCTGCTGACGCTGCAAGGCAAGCCAGCGCCGCGCTGCCAGTCGCCAGCGCGCCCCAAGCGGACGCAATCCCGGCGTTGTTTCGGGGCAAGTGGACGCCGATCAGCAGAGACTTTGAAATGCTGGGCCCACTCACCCTGGGCGCGAGGACTTTGCGCTGGTCCATCTGCGGCAAGGCCGCGCGCCGCATCAAGCAGGTCACGGACGGCAGGCAGCAGACAGACTACCCGGCGTTTCACCCCTTCTTTGCGCCGCAGGTCACGGACCACATGCCGCAGGCACTGATCGACTTGACCGCTGATGGCGCGCCGCCTTGCCACCTTGATGGCCAGCCTGTCACCCATCTGCGCCTGAAACTGGGCAGCCTCATAAACCCCGGCGATGTCTGCGCTATGCAGGTGACATTCTACGGATATGGGCCACATGGACCACAGGACGGGCCCAAATCGCCGGATTGGGCCACATTCACCGATAAACGCTTCA
>JAIRQU010000154.1 GCA_031256305.1 Burkholderiaceae bacterium | reverse complement strand
GCGTGCAGCGCGCTACCGTTTGCGTTGACCGGCTGTGCCGCAGGCGGCCAAGGTTTCTCCGGCACGCCCGCCGAGCTGCCCACGGCCCGGGACGACTCGCCCGACCGCAAGCGCGCGCGCATCCGGCTGGAGTTGGCGACCAGCTATTACCAGGCTGGCAAGAACACGGTGGCGCTTGACGAGGTCAAGCAGGCCATGCAGACCGATTCGAGTTTTTCCGACGCCTACAACCTGGCCGGACTGATCTACCAGGCGCTTGAGCAGCCGGAACTGGCCGAGCAGCACTTCCGGCGCGCCATTGAACTCAACCCAGGCGACGGCAGCCCGCTGCACAATCTGGGCTGGCTGCAATGCCAGCAAAAACAGTATGAACAGGCCGACAAGAGTTTTATCCGGGCACTGGCCGTGCCGGGTTACCCAGGTCGCGCCAAAACGCTGATGGCGCAAGGGTTCTGCCAAATCCGCGCGGGCAACACGGCGCAGGCCGTGGATACGCTCAAGCAGTCCTATGCCCTTGACCGGGATAATCCTATTACGTCCTACAACTTGGCCTTGTTGCTGTTCAAGGGCCGCCAGTACGACGATGCCCTGCCCTACATCCGCCATTTGAATAACAGCAACCTGGCCAATGCCCAATCGCTGTGGCTGGGGATCAAGGTCGAACATGCGCTGGGCAATCGCGCGGCAGTGCAGCAACTGGGCGAGCAATTGCAGCAGCGTTTCGGCGATTCGCCAGAGGCCGTGCTTTACGAAAGGAATGCGTTTGATGAATGAGCATGAACGCAAAATCGGCGAGCAGGCCGATTTGCCCGATGCCACGGCGGAAGAATCGGCCTTGGGCGCGGCTGGACAGGCGGCGCAGGCTGGCGCGCTATTGCGGCAATTGCGCGAGATGGCCGGTGTCGATCCGGTGCTGCTCTCCAGCGCGCTGAAAGTCACGCCGCAAAAAATCCAGGCGCTGGAAGAAGGCCGGCTGGAAGATTTGCCCGGACTGGCTTTTGCGCGCGGTCTGGCCGCCGCCATCTGCCGTCATTGCGCGGCTGATCCCCATTCCGTACTGGCGCTAATGCCTTCGACCGTGCCGGGCTTGCCAGTCGAAACCGGCGTGCCGCGCGAACCGTTCAGACCCTCGTCTTTTCATATGAGCGACGGCGACAGTCCTGTTTCCTCCCGCCGGAGTGCCGGTATATCGGGGTGGGTACTGGCGGCGGTGGCCGTACTGCTCATCGGCGCGCTGGCGATCTGGCTCATGCCCGCGCCGCGCGCATTCTTCATGCCCGGATCACGACCGGCCAGCGCCGCGGCGCAAGACGAGCAGCCAGCAGCATCGGCCGCCAGCGCCGCATCGGAGTCCGCATCAGCGGCGTCCGGGCTTGCGTCCGCGTCCAGCGCCGCGCCGGCAGACCATGCGGCATCCCAGCCCGCACCGGCGGTTTCCACGGCAGTTTTGCCGTCCGCCTCTGCCGAGGTTACTGCGTCCCCTGCCGATCAGGCATCCCTATCCGAGCCAGCGGTATCCGATGCCGCCGCGTCCGCCATGTCCGACGCCGCGTCCACGCCCGCTGCGGAGCAGCACGGCAGCGGTATCCTGGAACAGAACGTGGTCACGTTCAACGCCACTGGCCCGGTGTGGGTGGGCGTGCGCGATGGCAGCGGTAAATCCGTGCTTGTCCGCTTGCTGGCCCAAGGCGATACCGTCAGCGCGGGCGGCGAACTGCCTTTGTCGGTCACTGTGGGCGACAAGACTGCGGTAACCGTGACGGTGCGCGGCCAGCCGTTCGGCTTGAACCGCCATTCCACCACGCGCAAGGGCGTGGTGGCGCATTTCACGGTAGGCCCAGCCGACGCACCATGATGGCGCGCGCATCCGTGGCAGTAACGCAAAACCAGTCCAACGCGCAACCGCCAACCTTGGCCCAGCCCGCGCCGCGCCGCACGCGGCAGGCGCGCGTGGCTTGGGGCGGACACGCCGTTACCGTGGGTGGCACCGCGCCGGTGCGCGTGCAGTCCATGACCAACACCGACACGGCGGACGCCGTTGCCACCGCCATTCAAGTAAAGGAACTGGCGCAGGCGGGCAGTGAATTGGTGCGCATCACCGTCAACACGCCCGAAGCCGCCGCCGCCGTGCCCGCCATCCGCGAACAGCTTGATCGCATGGGCATCGCCGTGCCGCTGATCGGCGATTTCCACTACAACGGCCACCGCCTGCTCACCGAATTTCCTGGCTGCGCACAAGCGTTGTCCAAATACCGCATCAACCCCGGCAACGTTGGCAAGGGAGACAAGAAAGACCGGCAATTCGCGCAAATGATCGAAGCCGCGCTGCGCTGGGACAAGCCGGTGCGCATCGGCGTCAACTGGGGCAGTCTGGACCAGGAACTGCTGGCCCGGCTGATGAATGAAAACAGCCGCCGCGTCCAACCCTGGGACGCACGCCAGGTCATGATAGAGGCGCTGATCGCCTCGGCCATCGGCTCGGCCAAACAAGCCGTGCAACTGGGCATGGCGCGCGAGCAGATCATCCTCTCATGCAAGGTCAGCGGCGTGCAGGATTTGATCGCGGTCTATCGGGAACTGGCGCGCCGCTGCGATTACCCGCTGCACCTGGGCCTGACTGAGGCGGGCATGGGCGTCAAGGGCACGGTGGCCTCCAGCGCGGCGCTGGCGATCCTGCTGCAAGAAGGCATAGGCGAGACCATCCGCGTCAGCCTTACGCCCGAACCGGGTCAGGCGCGCACGCAGGAGGTCGCGGTGGCGCTGGAGCTGTTGCAGGCGCTGGGCCTGCGCGCCTTCGCGCCCAGCGTCACTGCCTGTCCGGGCTGCGGGCGCACCACCAGCACGGTGTTTCAGGAACTGGCGCAGCAAATCGACGCGCATCTGCGCGCGCGCATGAGCGCCTGGCGCTCGCAGTATCCCGGCGTGGAGCGGCTGCGGGTCGCGGTGATGGGCTGCATCGTCAACGGGCCGGGCGAAAGCCGCCACGCGGACATCGGCATCAGCCTGCCGGGTGTCGGCGAGGCCCCTGCCGCGCCGGTATTCATTGATGGCCAGAAAGCCGCAACGCTGCGCGGCGATGACATCGCGCAACAATTCCAGAGCATTGTCGAGGATTACGTCCGGAGCCGGTTTAACGCACCGCCCGGCAAAAATAAATCGGCATAAAAAAGGCGGCCCGCAGGCCGCTTTCTCGCTATCCCGGCACGCCGCTCAGGCCCGCCCCATCAACTCGTCAAAGCTGAGTTTTTTCTCAGTGACTTTGGCTTGGGAAAGCACGTACCGCGTGACGTTACTCTCGATAACCAGCGATTCCACGTCGGCGATGCGGCGCTGGTCGGCATAGTAGTAGCGCACGACCTCATCGGGCTTTTCGTAGCTGGACGCGATTTCGTCCACGCGGGCACGGATCTGTTCAGGCGTGGCTTGCAAGTTCTGCGCGCGCACCAGTTCACCCACCACCAACCCCAAACGTACGCGCTGTTCGGCCTGTGGGCGGAATACATCCTCCGGAATCTGGGCTTGGTCGGCATCCTTGATGCCACGCGCCTTCAGGTCGGCGCGCGCGGCGGCGGTCATGCGCTCCAACTCGGCCCGCACGCTGACCTTGGGCAAATCCAGTTGCGCCTGCTTGACCAGCGCATCCAGCGCGGCCTGGGTGTTGCGCGCGCCGGTGCGCGTCTTGATTTCGCGCGTCAGGTTCTTGCGGATGTCCTCGCGCAAGGCATCCACCGTCCCGCCGGCTACGCCCAGCGATTTGGCAAGCTGGTCATCGACATCGGGCAGATGCTGTGCTTCGATCTTTTTGACCGTAACCATGAAATCGGCGGTTTTGCCCGCCACGTCCTTGCCGTGGTAATTGGCTGGAAAAGCCAGCGGGAAAGTCTTGCTCTGGCCCACTTTCATGCCGAGCACCGGCTCCTCGAATTCCTTGAGCATCTGGCCTTCGCCGAAGATGAACGAAAAACCCTCGGCCTTGCCTCCCTCGAACGGCTCGCCATCAATCTTGCCGCTGAAGTCCACCGTCACGCGATCGCCTTCTGCGGCGGCGGCGCCTTGCGCACGCTGTGCAAAACTGCGGCGCTGCTTGCGCAAAATCTCCATCGTGCGATTGATGGCATCGTCATCCACATCAGCGGCGGCCTTTTCAATTTCAATGCCCGACAGATCGCCAATCTTGACATCGGGCAGCACCTCGAACACTGCATCAAAGCTGACCTGCCCCTCAGGCGCACCGCTTTTTTCAGTGATGGCGGGCGCACCGGCCACGCGCAGCTTGGCTTCGTTGGCGGCACTGAAAAACGCCTCGCCCACCTTGTCGTTGACTACCTCATACTGCACTGAATAGCCGTAACGCTGCGTCACCAGG
>JAIRQU010000121.1 GCA_031256305.1 Burkholderiaceae bacterium | reverse complement strand
CCGCCGGCCTGTGCGAACCCGCGCCCGATGCCGCGCATGATCTGTTGCTGACGCTGACCGACGATTCGCCGCTGGCGCTGGCCCAAAGCGCCCTGCGCGGCGCGCGCCCGGCCGTGCGCATCGAAGGCGACGTGCAACTTGCCGGCGACATCAACTGGCTGGTTGATAACCTGCGCTGGGACGTGGAAGACGATCTGGCGCGCGTGGTGGGCGGCGCGGCGGCGCGCCAGATCGCAAGCATCGCGCGCGGCGTGGCCGACGCCGCGCGGCGCTTTGCGCCAGGACTGCCCGCGGGCATGGGCGGCAATCCGGCGGAGCAGGCGAGGACAGCCGGCTCCAGCCGGGCCGATCCGCCCAGTCCGTCCAGAGCCAGTCAATGAAACGCCTGCTGCGCGCCATCACCATCATCTGGGTGGCCCTGCGCTACGGGCTGGACGAACTGGTGCTGACCCGCTTGCAGCACCGCAGCCTGCGCGCGCTGGCGCGTCTGGCGCGCATCGGGCGCAACCTCTCCGCGCCGCGCGGCCAGCGGCTGCGCGAGGCGCTGGAGCGCCTGGGGCCGATCTTCGTCAAATTCGGCCAGGTGCTGTCCACCCGGCGCGACCTGATGCCGCCCGACATTGCCGACGAGCTGGCCAAGCTGCAAGACCGCGTGCCGCCGTTTCCGGCGGAGGTGGCCATCGCCGCCATCGAGCGCGCGTTCAAAAAACCCCTGAGCGAACTGTTCCTGAGCTTTGAGCGCGAGCCGGTCGCCAGCGCCTCCATCGCGCAAGTGCATTTCGCCACGCTGCGCGACCAGCAGGGCCGCGCGCGCGACGCGGCGGTAAAAGTGCTGCGTCCGGGAATGCTCAAGATCATCGAGCAGGACTTGGCGCTGATCCGCTCCATGGCCGCGTGGGTGGAACGCCTGTCGGCTGACGGCAAGCGCCTCAAACCGCGCGAAGTCGTGGCCGAATTCGACAAATACCTGCACGACGAACTGGACCTGATGCGCGAGGCCGCCAGCGCCGCGCAACTGCGCCGCAACATGGCCGGGCTGAACCTGGTGCTGATCCCGGAAGTATTCTGGGATATGTGCCACACCGACGTGATGGTCATGGAGCGGATGCGCGGCATTCCCATAGGCCGCATCCCGGCGTTGCGCGCGGCGGGCGTGGACTTGCCCCGGCTGGCGCGCGATGGCGTGACCCTGTTTTTTACGCAGGTATTCCGCGACGGCTTTTTCCACGCCGACATGCACCCCGGCAACATCATGGTCAGCACCGCGCCGGAGAGCTTCGGGCGCTACATCGCGCTGGACTTCGGCATCATGGGCACGCTCACCCAGTCGGACAAGGAATATCTGGCGCAGAACTTCGCGGCCTTTTTCCGGCGCGACTACAAGCGCGTGGCCGAACTGCACATCGAAAGCGGCTGGGTGCCGCGGGGCACGCGCGTCGATGAGCTGGAAGCGGCCGTGCGCAGCGTGTGCGAGCCATATTTCGACCGCCCGCTCAAGCAAATTTCGCTGGGCATGGTGCTCATGCGCCTGTTTCAGACCTCGCGGCGCTTTCACGTGGAAATCCAGCCGCAACTGGTGCTGCTGCAAAAAACCCTGCTCAACATCGAAGGGCTGGGCCGCCAGCTCGACCCCGACCTGGACTTGTGGAGCACCGCCAAGCCGTTTTTGGAGCGCTGGATGCGCGAGCAGATCGGCCCGCGGCGGCTGTTCAAGGGCCTTGCCGAACAGGCCCCGTACTACGCCAAGCTGCTGCCCGACCTGCCGCGCCTGCTGCACGGCTATCTGGCCCAGCGTCCGGCGCAAGACCTGTTGTGCGCGCTTCAAGCGCTGGCGCGAGAACAGCGCCGCACGCACCGGCTGCTTAAGCGGCTGATCGCCGCCCTGCTGCTGTGCGCCGCGCTGGCCCTGCTGGCCGCGCTGATCCTGGGCTACCCGTGGCGCGGGTTTACGCGCTGACCGCCGCGCCGCCTGTGGCCCATGCTGTTTAGACGCTACGGCGAATTGACCAGTCTAGTCTGGTGTAAGGCTCACACGAGGTGTGAGGCTCGACTGAAGACCCTGGCCCGCTGACGAGGCGAACCAAGAGCTTCTGCATCACTGAGGCGATCTTGGAGCGTCTTGATGACTTCGAAGAGGTGTATCTGGCCGAGCAGCGCCTGATTGCCTATCGTGCCGGTCAGTCCAAAGCGATTTCGCTTGAAGATGTGATGCGCGAATATGGCATGGCGGGTTGAACTCGATGGCGCGGCCAAGCGTGACTTGGATAAGCTTGATCGTCAGACGGCGCGGCGGATTCTGGCTTTCCTGAGCGAGCGTAGCTGCGTTGGACGATCCTCGCAGTATGGGCCAGGCCCTCAAAGGTTCCAGACTGGGAAGAAAAGCCTCAAGCCAAGTGTCCTTGTTTTTCTCATGGCTGAGTGGCTCGCGCCAAAAACCGCGCGGCAGCCTAAAATAAATAGCTTTCGCGCTCTTCGCGCGCGCTTGCGTTCTCCCGGCTTTGCCATGCCCATCTATGCCTACAAGTGCGCGTCCTGCGGCTATGCCAGGGACGTGCTGCAAAAAGTTTCCGATACGCCGCTTACGGTCTGTCCGCAGTGCGGCAAGCCCGCGTTTCAAAAGCAGGTGACGGCGGCCAGCTTTCAGCTCAAGGGCACGGGCTGGTACGCGACCGATTTCCGCAACGAAGGCGGCGGTTCGGCAGAGCCAGCGGCGTCCGCAGAGGGCAATGACAAAGCCGGGGCCAAGCCGGAGCCGGCCAAAACCGAAACCAAGTCCGATCAGCCTCAAGCCAAGGGCCAATCCAAATCCACAAGCGAATCGGCCAGCACTAGCGCGCCCGTGCCAGCAGCTCCGTCTACGCCAGCAACGCCATCCGCGCCGGGCCATTCTTCGGGCAACTCATCGGGTGACTGATTGCGCGGCCCCTTGATGCTTCGCCTGCGGCAATACTTCATCACCGGCGTGGTGGTGTGGCTGCCCGTAGGCGTAACGGTGTGGGTGCTGGTGTGGCTGTTCGGCATTCTGGACGGTATCTTCGTCTGGGTGCTATCGGGGCTGTCCCGGCTGCCGGGCTTTGCCGCCACGGCCGATTTGTTGCAGCGCATACCAGGGCTGGGCGTGATTCTGGTGGCCATCGTCATCGCGGCCACGGGCCTGTTCGTGACCAACATGGCGGGCCAGTGGTGGCTGCGCCAATGGGACCGACTGATGACCCACATTCCGGTGGTGCGCGGCATTTATTCGAGCGTCAAGCAGGTTTCGGACACGCTGTTTTCCGGTTCGGGGCAGGCGTTTTCCAAGGCGCTGCTGGTGCGCTACCCGCACCGCGACACCTGGACGATTGCCTTTCTGACCGGCGCGCCCACGGGCGACGTGGCCGGGCGGCTGGCCGCTCAGGCATCCGGGGCAACCAGCACGGCCGATTGGGTCAGCGTGTTCGTGCCCGCCACGCCCAATCCGACATCGGGTTTTTTGCTGCTGGTGCCGCGCGCCGATGTGGTCGAG
>JAIRQU010000081.1 GCA_031256305.1 Burkholderiaceae bacterium | reverse complement strand
CGCCCTTGCCCTGCACCTGCACGTCGGCGCTTGGCAGATCGATCCAGCCGCGCCCGGCGCGCAGCGCGGCGTCGCTGGCGGCCAGGTCCAGCCCGACCAGCTCGCCCACGCGCAAGCCGCTGCCGTAGAGCAGCTCAACGATGGCCTCGTCGCGCGCTTCCAGCCAGGCATCGTCCTCGGCGGCCACGTAATCGGCCAGATGCACCGCCTCATCGACCGGCAGTGCCTTGGGCAGCGGGCGCGGCTGGCGCGGCGCGCGCACATCTTGCACCGGGTTGGCGGCGATGCGGCTGGCGCCTTCGCCATTGTACCCAAGCCAGTGATAAAACCCGCGCCAGCCCGACAGGATGAGCGCGATGCCGCGCCCGCTGCGCCCGCCCGCGTGCATTTGCGCGACCCAGCCGCGCACGTGCGCGTTCTGCACGCGCGGCAGCGCCACGCCGGCCCGCGCCGCGAAACGCGCGAGTTTGTCCAGGTCAAGCCGGTATAGCGCCACGGTGCGCACCGCCAGGCGCTTGTCCACCCGCACGTGCTCCAGATAGCGGGCGATCAGCGCGGCGTCCTGCGCGCTCAACCCGCCGCTTGCTCCATCGCTCGTTCCATCGCTGGTGCCGTGTGCGGGCTGCGCGGCACCGATGGCGGGCACCTCCATCATCTGGCGTCCCGCAAGCGCGACAGCGCCGCGCTGGCCAAGTCGCCCACGCGCTCCAGCAAATCAGTGGCCATGTCGGCCTCGTAGCGCTGGCTATCGGGCGAGGCCAGCACCAGCAGCCCGAAGGCGGGCGCCTCGGCGCTCTCGCGCAGCGCGACCAGCGCCAGCGATGCCGCGTTGGCCGGTTCATCGAGCCACTGCACGGCGCCGAACCCGGTGTTGACGCCGCAATAGGGCGCGGTTAGCGACGCGGCAAAGCTGCGCACGTCCTCGCCCACGCCCTGCGCGAACGGCGCGCCGGCATAGACCGTGGATACGCCCCAGACTTTGACCGCCGCCTGCGGCACGTTGAATTGCGCCATCAGCCCGCTGACCAGCACGGCGGGCAGATCGGCGGGCTGGGCCACCAGAAAAAGCTGGCGCGTCCAGTGCAGCAGCTTGTCGGTAAGCAGCAGGTTGTCGTTGCCGTTGCGCATCATGTCCATGATGCGGCGCTCCAGCACCTTGATCTTTTCGCGCAGCATTTCGGCCTGGCGCTCTTGCAGGCTGACCGCGCGCGCGCCGTAGGGGCTGGTCAGGCGCACGGCGGTGAGCAGATCGGCATGGCGCTCGAAGAAATTGGGCGCGCGCAGCAGAAATCGCGCAATGTCTTCTTCTTCGGTCGCGGCAGCGGGCGTGGGTTCGGGAGTTGTCGTCATGGCAAGTCAGGAAGGTCGATTTCGCCGTGGAACACGGTTTGGGCCGGGCCGGTCATGCGCACCGCATCTTGCGCGCCGCCCGCCCATTCAACGGTCAGCGCGCCGCCGCGCGCGGATCCGGGCGTGGATACCTGCACGCGCTTGTCGAGCAATCCCAGCCGGATGCCCGCCGCCACGGCGGCGCATGCGCCGGTGCCGCAGGCCAGCGTCTCGCCCACGCCGCGTTCATAAACGCGCAGGCGAATTTCGCCGCGCCCGACGATTTGCATGAAGCCCGCGTTGACCCGTTCAGGAAAAGCGCGGTGGCATTCGATCAACGGCCCCTGCTGGGGCACTGGCGCGCGATCAACGTCGGCCACCACCTGCACCGCGTGCGGGTTGCCCATCGACAGCACGGCCACCTCCGGCGCGGCGCCATCCGACAAAGGCAGCGGCCACAGTTGCCAGCCCGCGATGGCCTGGGGCGCATGAAGTGCATGAGGCGCGATGCCCGCCGGGTCGAACGGCACGCGCGCTAGGTCGAATACCGGCGCGCCCATATCTACCGTCACTTGGCCATCGGGCTGCTCAATCAGCTCGATCACGCCAGTCTGAATTTTGACGCGGATGCGCGATTTGGCCGTCAGAGCGCGCTCGCGCACGTAGCGCACAAAGCAGCGCGCCCCATTGCCGCAGTGCTGCACCTGACCGCCATCGGCATTGTGGATCACGTATTCAAAATCCACGTCCGGCGACAGCGCGGCGCGCACGCCCAGAATCTGGTCCGCGCCCACGCCGAAATGCCGGTCAGCCAGCCACCGGTATTGCGCGGGCGTGAGCGGCAGCGCGCCCGTCGTCTCGTCGAGCACCACGAAATCGTTGCCCGCGCCCTGCATCTTGGTAAAGCGAATCCGCATGAGCGGCCATTATCCCCGCGCCGCCCGCAAGCAAGTAAGATGCCTTTTTGTTTCTTTCATTCGACGAAAGGCGAGAGAACATGTTTGAAGTGCTGATCCGCGAAGCGGCGGCCCGTTTTGGCGTGGGCGACAAGGCGCTGCCGCTGGTGCAAATGCTGCTGGCCGCCATGATGGCCAAGGACACCGGCGGACTGGCCGGGTTCCTGGAAAAATTCAAGGCGGCGGGCCTGGGGCCGCTGGTGCAGTCCTGGCTGGGCGGCGGCGAAGACGCCCAGCCCATCGGCAACACGCAAGTGGAAGCCGTGCTGGGCACCAGCGGCGGCCTGCTGCCCGCGCTGACCGCGCAACTGGGCTTGCCGCGCGACAAGATCACCGAGGCCATCGGCTACCTGTTGCCCGCGCTGGTCGGGCGGCTCACGCCCGGCGGCGCGCTGCCGGCCAGCCCGCCCGCCGAAATCGCCGGCTACGCGCAAGCCGGCCAGGGGCTGCTCGCGCAAGCCGAACAAGCCATGCAAACCGCGCAGCGCGCAAGCGCCGCGTCCATTGGCGGCGGCAAAAAGTGGCTGCCCTGGGTCATCGTCATCATCATCGCGCTGGCCATCCTGTACGCCTGGAATGCCAATCGGCGCGCCGCGCCCTCACAGTCCAAGCCCGCTGCCGCGCTACCCAACATCGCAACCCCAATGGTCCGCCCGCCCGCGCACGTTCAACCGCCCGTATCCGGCGCGGTTTTCGGCGGCAGCGCCCCGCGCAAGCCCGCATCCGCAACGGCGGCAACGCCCGCGCCAATAGCGGCGCCCGCCGATTCAACGGCCGCGCCAGCTTCAGCGGCCAATTGACAAAAGAACGCTTTTGCAACCATGAAAAAGGACGCTTGCAAGCGTCCTTTTTTGTAACCCGATTTGGTGGGTGCTAACGGGTTCGAACCGCTGACCTACGCCTTGTAAGGGCGCCGCTCTACCAACTGAGCTAAGCACCCGCCGCTGCCCGCGCGCAAAAGGCTTGCCGGGGACGCACGCGGACGGTTGCCTCTTGTCAGTTGAGCGCGTCCTTGAGCGCCTTGCCGGGGCGGAACTTGGGCACCTTGGCCGCCTTGATTTTGATGGTGGCGCCGGTCTGCGGATTGCGGCCTGAGCGCGCGGCCCGCTTGGTCACGGCAAAAGTGCCAAAGCCCACCAGTGACACCGCGCCGCCCTTTTTAAGGGTGCGCTTGACCGCGTCAAGCGTGGCGTCCAGCGCACGCGCGGCCGCTGCCTTGGAAAGGTCTGCATTCTCGGCGATATGCTCGATCAGTTCGGTTTTGTTCACGAAATAGCTCCTTTTTTGGGTGCAAAAGCCTGTGATTGAAATTAGCGGGGCAAGCGCCTGACTTGGGTTTTACGATCCATCCGCGAGTGCCGCGTCCGGCCCGCCCGGCATGGGCATACAACAATGCCATAACCACTAAACAACCGGGCGCATTCTAGCCTCAACTCAAACGCGCAAAACGCGCCGCTGGAATACAACGCCGCTTGGGGCGCGCCGTGTCAAACCGCAAGCTGCCCGCGGCCCGTCACCGCGACTTGGCGCGGATCTCCGGCAGCGCCATGCGCAAGTAGTGCAGCATCGACCAGATGGTCAATGCCGCCGCCGCCCAGATCAGCCACGGCCCCCAGACGCGCGTGTCGATCAGGCCCAGCAACCGCCCGCTGTAGAGCAGGAACGGAATGGCCACCATTTGTACCGCGGTCTTGACTTTGCCGAGCATATGCACGGCCACGCTGCGGCTCGCGCCGATCTCGGCCATCCATTCGCGCAGCGCGGAGATGGCGATTTCGCGCCCGATGATGATGAGCGCGACAAACACATCGGCGCGCCCCAAATGCACCAGGATCAGCAGTGATGCGCACACCAGGAACTTGTCGGCCACCGGGTCCAGAAATGCGCCGAAGGCCGAGGTCTGATGCAAACGCCGCGCCAGAAAACCGTCGAGCCAGTCGGTCACGGCAAAAGCGACAAACAGATCTGTCGCCAGCAAATTGCGTTCGGCCATGGGTAACGGCAGGTAGAACACGCCCACGACAAGCGGAATGGCGACAATGCGCATCCAGGTCAATAGGGTGGGCAGGGTTAGAAACATGAAGCCAATTGTGCCGTGATTTATTTATGCGCCATGCTTTGTTGATTGTGCGCCAGGGTTGCGCGTCCGCCGCGCGCCGTCAAGCATCCGGCCATCATGGCCGACATAATGAATCATGATTGCCGATTCAAATGCCTTTTCCGCTCCGCTGGCCGGACACCCGCGCGCGCCCAGCCTGACGGCGCGCGGCATTGCGCTGCCGTTGGCGCTGCGCGATTACCGGCTGATCGCCTTCGACATGGATTCGACGCTCATCACCATCGAGTGCGTCGATGAAATCGCCGCTGCCGTGGGCCGCAAGGCCGAGGTGGCGGCGATCACCGAGGCCGCCATGCGCGGCGAAATCACCGATTTCAAGGACAGCCTGCGCCGCCGCGTGGCGTTGCTGGCGGGCGTGACCGAGCCGCAGCTCCAACAGGTGTACCGCGAACGGCTGCGCTTGAGTCCCGGCGCGGCGGAGCTGCTGCTGGCCTGCAAGGCGGCGGGCTTGAAAACGCTGCTGGTATCGGGCGGATTCAGCTATTTCGCCGAGCGGCTGCGCGACCGGCTGGCACTGGACTTTGTGCGCAGCAACCGGCTGGAGATCGTGGACGGACGCCTGACTGGCCGCATCCTGCCGCAAAGCTGGGGCGATATTTGCGACGGTGCGGCCAAGCGCGCAACGCTGCTAACCGCGTGCAGCCTGATCGGCTGCGAGCCGCGGCAGGCCATTGCCGTGGGCGATGGTGCCAACGATTTGCCGATGATGGCCGCCGCCGGCCTGTCGGTGGCCTATCACGCCAAGCCCAAGGTGCGCGAACAAGCGCAAGTGACCATCGACACGGGCGGGCTGGAACGCTTGCTCGAACTGTTCGGGCCATGACTGCTCCCGCGCCGTCAACGCCGCCGCCATCGCCGGCGCATGGCCGCGCGTTGCTGTGGCTGGTGGCCATCGGCTTTTTCATGCAGAGCCTGGACGGCACCATCGTCAACACCGCCTTGCCCGGCATGGCGCAGGCTCTGCACGAAAGCCCGCTGCACATGCAGATGGTGGTGGTGGCCTATGCCCTAACGATGGCGGTGGTGATTCCGGCCACCGGCTGGCTGGCCGACGCGCTGGGCGTCAAGCAGGTGTATCTGGCGGCCATCGTGCTGTTTACCGCCGGTTCGCTAGGCTGCGCCATGTCGCCCTCGTTGAGCTGGCTCATCGCCGCGCGGGTGCTGCAAGGCGTGGGCGGCGCAATGCTGCTGCCGGTGGGCCGCCTGGCGGTGCTGCGCGTGTTCCCGCGCGAACAATTCCTTGAAGCCATGAGCTTCATGGCCATCCCCGGCCTGGTCGGCCCGCTGATCGGCCCCACCCTGGGCGGCTGGCTGGTACAGGCTATTTCCTGGCACTGGATCTTTCTAATCAATCTGCCCATCGGCGTGCTGGGCGTTATCGCCACGCTGGCAGCCATGCCCCGCTTGCGCAGTCCCGCCGCGGGGCATTTTGACGCGAGCGGCTATCTGATGCTGGCGGTGGCGATGGTCAGCGCCTCGCTGGCGCTCGACGGCATGGGCGGCCTGGCGCTCAAGCACGTTATCGTGCTCGTGCTGTTGCTGCTGGGCCTGTCGATGCTCACCGCCTATTGGCTGCACGCCTTGCGCTCCCCCGCGCCGCTGTTTCCGCCGCGCCTGTTTGGCATCCAGAGTTACCGCGTCGGCCTGCTGGGCAATCTGTTCGCGCGCATCGGATCGGGCGCGATGCCCTACATGATTCCGCTGCTCATGCAACTGGGCATGGGCTACAGCCCGGCGCGGGCGGGCCTGTTGATGCTGCCGATGGCCATTGCCGGCATCTTCGCCAAGAAAATTGTCACGCCCGTCATCACCCGCCTGGGCTACCGGCGCGTACTGCTGGGCAACACCGTGCTGCTGGGCGCGCTCATGGCCAGTTTCGCGCTCATGGCCGCCGCCCAGCCGATGTGGTTGCGCATCAGCCAACTGGTCGCGTTCGGCGCGGTCAACTCACTGCAATTTACCGCCATGAACACCGTCACGCTCAAAAGTCTGGACGCGGACGGCGCGGCGGCGGGCAACAGCCTGTTCAGCATGGTGCAGATGCTGGCCATGAGCATGGGCGTGAGCGTGGCCGCGGGTCTGCTCACGGCGGCAGCCGACTGGTTGCACGTGTCCGCCCGCGCCGGCGGCGCGCAGGCGCTGCCCGCGTTCCAGCTCACGCTGGTCATCCTGGGTCTGATGACCATCGGTTCGGCATTTATCTTCTGGCAGATCGAATCCGATCCGGTGCAGATCATTGAACGCCAACGCGCTCCAAATGGCGGCGCGCCGGATAAAACACCCCAGGCCGCGCAAGCGGAAAAATAAACAGCCCCATCACCCGCGCCGAAATACTCAGGGACAGCGCCTTTCGGCTCGACCGGAGTACCTTGCGACGTTAGAAAAAGCAAAAAGCCATTACCTTTCACGATTCAAGCAAAAGCCCCGCGCCCTACGTCACTTGCCCGGCGCGCGGGCAAGCTCATCAACTTTGACGAAAAGACGGTGAGCATGGGCCGCACCCTCAACCTGATTGCCGGTGACGGGCACACCAGCACCATCACAACTCAACCACCGCTAACAACGCCTTGACAGTCTTTACCTGTCTCATCCCAGACAACCATAAAGACTCTTATTGAATAAAAGCGAATGGGGTATATCCCACTGATGCGTGGCCTGCATGGGTGCCTTGCTATCCAGGGCTGACTGTGGCAGTGGATGGTTGTACAGCGCCGCATAGTGCATGAACATTTGTTCAAGATCGTTGCACTGTTGCAGCGGTGCGCCTTGAGCGCACCGGCTATGCGGCCATTGAAACGCCCAATCATCCCGCTGGTTTGCAGCGTTTGGGGCCTGGTCAGGCAGTACCCGATGCCCACCTGCTCATTGGCGCAGCCGCTGGCCGGGCCTGCCGTTAGCGCCGCCGCGCCACGCGCACGCCGGGCACGGCCTGCACTTCGCGCAGCACCTGGGCCAGGCGCCGGGTGTCGCTGACCTCGGCGGTCAGGGTCATCCAGGTCCAGCCCTTGACGGTTTGGGACTGCGCGCCAATGACGTTCATCTTTTGCCGCGTAAAGACATCGGAAACATCGCGCAGCAGCCCCTGCCGGTCGGCCGCCTCGACCATGACGTCCACCGGATACGCGGGCGGCGGGCGGTCCTTGGCTGGTTCGCCCCAGCTTACGTCGATGATGCGTTCCGGCTCGCTTGTCAGCAGCGACCGGAAGGCCGCGCAGTCGCGCCGGTGTACCGTGACGCCGCGCCCGCGCGTGACGTAGCCGCCAATGTTGTCGGGCGGCGCGGGCTTGCAGCATTTGGCCGGGTGGGTCAGCAACGAGTCCAGCCCCACGACCAGCACGCCGCCGCGCCGGGCGGCGCCCGATTGCGCGCCGCCCTGGCGCGTGGCGACTTGTCCGGCCTCGGCCTTTTCACTGTCCGCCGCCGTGCCGGGGCGCAGTTTGGCTTCGATGCTGCGCAGCGAAAGCTCGTCCTTGCCCACGGTTTCAAACAGCGCGTCGGGCGATTTGAAGCCCAGTTCCCCGGCCAGTTGTTCCAGCGATAGCGCGGTCTTGCCTTCGCGCTGGAGGAGTCTTTCGACCATTTCGCGCCCGCGCGCGATGGTCTCGCGCATGTGCTGGGCGTTGAACCAGGCGCGCACCTTGGCGCGCGAGCGCGCGCTGGCCAGATAGCCCTGGCCGGGGTTGAGCCAGTCGCGCGAGGGGCCGCCCTCCTTGGCGGCGGTGATTTCCACCGTCTGGCCGTTTTTCAGCGGCGTGTTCAGCGGCACCAGCGCGCCATCGACCTTGGCGCCGCGGCAGCGGTGGCCCAGCTCGGTATGCACGGCATAGGCAAAGTCCACGGGCGTGGCGCCCGCAGGCAACTCGACGATGGCCGCGTCGGGCGTGAACGCATAGATGCGGTCGTCGAACAGCCCGGTGTGTGAGGTGGCGGCCGCGGCGCTGGAAAAATCATGTTCCCATTCCAGCAACTGGCGCAGCACGGCGATCTTGGCGTCGTAGGCGCTGGCGGCGCTTACGCCCGCATAGCCGCGCGCGCCCGCTTCTTTATAGGCCCAGTGCGCGGCCACGCCGTGCTCGGCGTACTCGTGCATTTCAGGCGTGCGGATCTGGACTTCCCAGGTCTTGCCCTCCGCGTCACGCACCACGGTGTGCAGTGACTGGTAACCGTTGGCCTTGGGCTTGGCGATGTAGTCGTCAAATTCGCCGGGCACGGGCGTGTAATGCGCGTGCACCCACCCCAGGGCCGCGTAGCAATCATCAACGCCGGGCACGATCACGCGCAGCGCGCGCACGTCGAACACGCGGTTGAAGTCCAGTTGCTTGCCGCG
The DNA here is from genome assembly GCA_031256305.1 of Burkholderiaceae bacterium. Classification (GTDB taxonomy): domain Bacteria; phylum Pseudomonadota; class Gammaproteobacteria; order Burkholderiales; family Burkholderiaceae_C; genus Ottowia. The sequence goes on along the minus strand of JAIRQU010000081.1, from coordinate 3,589 downwards.
CATCTTGCGCACGATGCTGCTGATGTGCTTGGGCCGCCCCGATACGCTGGCGCGGATGCCCGCGGCGGCTAGCGCGCGCTCCAGTTCGGCGCGGCGCGCGGCCATTTCGGCCTCGCGCTGGGCGCGCGTTTCGTGCAACAGCGAGGCGATCAGGTGATAGGTCTGCGGCTCTTGCGCGCGGAAGATCAGGTCTTCCATCTCCCACTTGATCTGCCAGATGCCCAGGCGGTTGACCAGCGGGGCGAACACATCGCTGGATTCGCGCAGCAAGCTGGGCACCAGCGGCTCTTTGACCTGCGCGCTGTAGCGCAGCGTTTGCAGGCGCGAGGTCAGGCGCAGCAGCACCACGCGCAAATCGCGCGAGAACGCCAGCAGCATCTTGCGCACGTTCTCGGTCTGCCGGGCTTGGTCGCCGGGACCGTCATCGGCGTTGGCGCGGCTTTGGCGCGAACGCTGCTGCACGATTTCAAGCCGGTGCGCTTCAGCCGCCAGCCGCGCCAGACCGGGGCCGAAGATTTTGCCGATGATTTCTTCGGGGCGGCTCAACTGGCCGCAGGCATAGGACAGATACATGGCCGCCTGCATGGTCTCGGAGCCGCCAATGTCCGCCAGGATTCGCGCCGCCGCGTCGGCGTGGTCGAGCAGCCCCTCGCCCGCGCGGGTAACCAGTCCCGACAACAGCGGTTCGGCAAAGGCGCGCGCTTTTTCGCGCACCCCGTCTTGCGCCGCCCCATCGCCAACCGATGCGGCCAGCACCGCAGCCGCGGGAATCTGCGGGTACGCCAGCGCCGCTGTTTTTGCCATTTCAGCCGCTTTACCCGTCATGACGCCGCATCCGTCGTTTCAGGCAGCAAAAAGTCCAGCACCGCGCGCTGCTGGCCGGGGGCGATCAGCGTCGGCGCATGGCCGACCCCGGCAAATTCAACCCCCGTGGCCTTGGGGCCGCGCACGGCCATTTCCCGCGCCACGGCGGGCGTGAGCAAATCCGAAGCGCCGCCGCGGATGAGCAGCACGCGCGCCGTGATGCGGTCGTAGAGCTGCCACATGACGGCGCTGGCTTGCGCGTTGGCTTCTGGCGTGGCATCCCTGAAAACTTGCGCGATGGCCGGGTCGTAGTGCAGCCGCCAGCGCCCGCCGGGCGCGGCGCGCAGGCAGTGACGCGAGAGTTCGAGCCAGTCCGCGTCGCTGTGTGGCCCAAAACCGGCGTTGGTCACGCGCAGCGCCGCCGCGGCTTGCTCGACCGTGTCCCACTCCGGCGTTTGGCCGACATAGGCGCCGATGCGTTGCAGCGCGGCCCAGGCCAACTCTGGCCCCACGTCGTTGAGCACCAGCCGCCGCACCGGGACGGGCAGCGTGTCCTGGGGCGAACCGGCGTACAACATGCCCATGATGCCGCCCATGCTGGTGCCGACCCAGTCCAGCGCCGCAATCGGCGCACGCCGCTGCAAATCGGCCAGCACCGGCAGCATGTCGGCCACGTAAGTCAGCGGCTGGTAGGCCTGCGGGTCAGGCAGCGGATCGCTCTGACCGCGTCCGGCCACGTCCGGGCAGACCACGCGCACCGCCCGGCCTTGCGCCCGCGCTACCAATGCCGCCGCGATGGCGTCGAAATCGCGCCCCTGGCGCGTCAAACCGTGCACGCAAACGACCAGATGCGGCGCGTCTGGCGCGCCCCACTGCCACCAGGCCAGCCGCCGGTTTTGAGCGCCAGTAACGGAATGCAGGACGGGTTCAGAAGCAAACATGACGATACCTCATGCGCACCATCCTAATCAATTCGGATGACACCGGGAATGCCGCTGGTTAGCGCAAATGCTCCAGCGCCTGCTCGGCGGGGCCAGGCAGCTTGAGGCCCTTGGGCAGGGGAAATTTGACCGATTCCTCGATGCCGCCCAGCGTTTGCACCGACACCGCGCCCAGCGCGCGCAGGCGCTCAATGACCTGCCGCACCAGCGTGTCCGGCGCTGATGCGCCCGCAGTGATGCCCACCCGCGTCTTGCCTTGCAGCCACTGGGCGCGCAGTTGCGCCGCGCCATCGACCATGTGCGCGGGCACGCCCAGCTTGTGCGCTACTTCGCGCAGCCGGTTGGAGTTGCTGCTGGTAGGGCTGCCCACCACGATCACCAGATCGACCTGGCGCGCCAACAGCTTGACCGCGTCCTGGCGATTCTGCGTGGCGTAGCAGATGTCCTGCTGCTTGGACTCGCGCACGCCGGGAAAGCGCGCCCGGATAGCTGCCAGAATCCGCGCCGCGTCGTCCACCGACAGCGTGGTCTGCGTGACCACGGCCAGCTTCTGGCTTTGCGCCGGGGCCAGCCGGGCCACGCCCGCCACGTCCTCGACCAGGTGGATGCCGCCAGTCAGTTGCCCCATCGTGCCCTCGACTTCCGGGTGGCCCTTGTGGCCGATCATGATGAACTCGTAACCCTCGCGGTGCAGCTTGGCCACTTCCACATGCACCTTGGCCACCAGCGGGCAGGTGGCGTCGAACACGCGCAAACCGCGTGCCGCCGCCTCGACCTGCACGCGCTTGGGCACGCCGTGCGCCGAAAACACCAGCGTCGCGCCCGGCGGCACTTCATCGAGCTGCTCGATGAACACCGCCCCGCGCGCTTTCAGGTCATTGACGACAAAGGTGTTGTGCACGATCTCGTGGCGCACATAGACCGGCGCGCCGAACTTGACCAGCGCGCGCTCGACGATTTCAATGGCGCGATCCACCCCGGCGCAAAAACCGCGCGGCTCGGCCAGCAGCACCTGCATCACAGCACCCCGATGATGCGCGCCTCGAACGTCACCGGCTGACCCGCCAGCGGATGATTGAAGTCCAGCCGCAGCGCGCCGTCCTCGCGTACCGCCAGCACCACGGCGGCAAAGCGCCCCTGCCCGTCTGGCGTGGCCAGTTGCAGCGCGTCGCCCACGGCGTAATGTTCTTGCGGGTCGCCCAGCGCGTCGAGTTCCTGGCGCGGCAGCCACTGGATCATGTCCGGGCTGCGCGCGCCAAACACCTGGCCGGGCGCAAAGTCCAGCATGACGTGCGCGCCTTCGGCCAGCCCCAGCAGGCGCGCCTCCAGCGCCGGGGCCAGCTCGCCCGAACCGATGGAAAGCGTCGCGGGCGCGCCGCCGAAGGTGTTGATGATGTTGCCGCGCGGCCCCGCAAGGCGGTAGTGCAGCGTCAGGAAAGACCCCGGCTGAATGACGGCGGCAGGCGATTGGGCGGAAACGGACATAGGCGGCTGATTCTAGGGGCGTGCGCAATACCCCGGCGCGGAGCGGGTTGGGCGTTGTCCTGGAAATTGCATTGCACGCCGTTTTGTGTTAATGACCAATACCAGACCGCATAGATTGGGGTGAGTTTATGAACCCCAACGCCCCTGCCCTTGTGTCAAATAAACATTTCATGGAATTTCCAAATATCGGGGTGTTGGGGTGCGCCTGCGGCTTACCCCAACCTACAGGGGTTCCATTGGCTGTGGTACGGGTTGCGTATTGTTCCGTATATTGTTGTACCGGCGCGTTGGGATTAAAGCGTTGATCGGGCGGCACGGGGGCCAGGGGCACGCCGCTGTAGCGCAGGTAATTGGCGGTG
>JAIRQU010000076.1 GCA_031256305.1 Burkholderiaceae bacterium | reverse complement strand
AGGCGAACGGCTGATTTGCAAAAGCGTGCGTTTCACCGGGTATCAGGGCGGCGGGTAAGCCGCCCGGCTCCACGTCAACGGTCAAGGCAACCGTCTATCGCCAGTCGCGCACGGTTGACAAGTTTAGCGGAGTGAGAGTCCAGGGGCAAACGCACGGCGCGGGGTAGCGCGCCGCTTGAGCTGCCTGACTCATGGGCTTTTGGCGGATGCCACCACCATCAAATTGGCCTTGGGCTTGTTGTTGGCTTTGGCGTTGGCCGTCTTGCGCGGCGGCGCGGCGGCCGCGAGGGTACTGGCAGGCCGGGAGGAGGGCGCTGCCTGATGCGCTTGTGCAATGACTTGTTGCAGCCGCCCATATTCGGCCACTACCTTGCTGACGTAGCCGCCATCGGTTTTGAGGTGGGCCGCGCCAACATAGCAACGCAGGCCGCCTTCAATCGAACCGGCCTTGTCGATGCAGTCGCGCAATACCCATACGCCCACGCGCAAGTTGCTCAGCGGATCGAACGCGGCGAATTGTCCGCCGTAACCATCGTATTTTTCAACATGCACGCGCGTCATGACCTGCATCAGCCCCTGCGCGCCAGCGGCGCTCTGGGCAAAGGGGTTGAAGCTCGATTCAATCGCCATGATCGCCAGAACCAGCGCCGGGTCGATATGAGCGGACTGTCCGGCCTTGTAGGCCTCGGCGACCAGCGCCGCCACCGGCTCGGGCGCGACCTGGTATTTACGCGCGATCCACTGCGTTAATTGCTCTTGCTCGCGCGGCAAGGTCTGCGGGTCAGCGGCGGTGGCGCGATCCACGGCGGTTTGTTCGACATCGACCGGCGCTTGCAACGCCTGCGACTGCTGCCGGGTCAGCCAGATCGCCAGGCGCGATTCGGTTTGGTGGCGTAGGTCGGGATGACTGGCGATCAGCGCGGTGGCGGCCACGACGATCACGCCCAGCAGGGCTACGCTGTTGTGAGTGATGACAAAGCACCCTTTCACCACATCGCGGACAAAGACATGCACGCCTTCGGCCAGCCGGGCGAAGAAAGAAAGGCACTGCTCAGGAGCGTTCATGGTTCTCCTTGGCTGAAGCGGGCAGCAGACTGGCGGTATCTGTTTAACGCCAGTCCGGCCGGGACAGATCACACGTCTCGACCGGCAATTCTGCTCCCGCAGGCCGGGTAGTGCAGTGCTGCGCACAGCCCGGGGCGGATACTGCAAACCGTTATCTCAAATCACATCCAGAGCGCCGGGGGCTTTGATGGCAAAGCGCGTCCGCGATCATTGACGCGCGCCCTCCATGCACTTGGGTTAGGTAATTTTAACGAATTTTCTCCCCGCCCGGTTGTTAACATCGGTTTGCGACCAATTGTTGCGTCTGAATTGGCCAACCGCGCAGGCTGTGTTCTTGAATGTGATGGGTGATATGTCCAGGCTTCTTTCCGCTGATGGGGGCTGGCGCTTGTGGCGCCGCCGCTGGGTGCGCTGGCTGGCGTGGGCAGTGGGGGCGCTGCTGGTGTTTTGGGGCGTGGCCTGGCTGGCCGTGCCGCCGCTGGTTAAATGGCAGGGACAGAAGATCGCCACGGAAAAGCTGGGCCGCCCGGTGCGCATTGGCGCGGTGCAATTCCAGCCGTGGTCGTTGGCGCTGACCTTGCGCGACCTAACCGTGGGCGGAGCCAAGCCCGCCGATCCGCCGCAGTTTGCCGCCAAACGCCTGTATGCCAATCTGTCGCTGGCATCGGCCCTGCGCCTGGCGCCGGTGGTGCAAGCCATCCAGGTGGACGATCCGGCGTTGCGGCTGCGCCACCTGGGGGGCGGCCATTATGATGTGGACGACATCCTCGCCCGCCTGAACAGCGGTCCCAAACCGCCGCCAAATGCCAAGCCTGCGCGTTTCGCGCTCTACAACATCGCCGTGCGGGGCGGGCGCATTACGTTTATCGACGACCCGGTGCAACGCACGCACCAGGTGCGTGATTTGAAGCTGACGTTGCCTTTCATCAGCAACCTGCCTGCCAAAGAAAAGGTGCGCGTCACGCCGCAACTGGCGTTTACCGTGGACGGCAGCCGCTTTGATTCGGGTGCGCAGGCGCTGCCGTTCGAGGCCTCGCGCCGCGCCAACGCGCACGTGCGCATACAGCGCTTTGATCTTGCGCCGTATCTGGTCTATCAGCCCGCTGGTCTGCCGGTACACGTTACGGCGGGGACGCTGGACGCCGATTTGCATCTGGCGTTCGAGGATGCGCACAAGCCGTCGCTTACGATCAGCGGCACGGCTGATCTCACTGGCGTCAAGGTAAACGACGCGGTGGGCCAGCAGGCGCTGGCTTTCGATCGTCTGGCCGTCAGTGCCAGCGATGTGCGGCCGCTGGAGCGCGTCGTGCATTTGGCCAGTGTCGATCTGGCCGGGCCGCGCGTATTGGCCAGCCGCGACGCGCAAGGCCGCATCAACTGGGTTCCCGTGCCGTCCGCAGCGCCGCGGGCCGCCGCGAGCGCGGCCAAAGTCGCGGACAAACCCGCGCGCAAATCCGCCGCCGATGATTGGCACGTGACCGTCGATCACGTTGCCATTGCGCAAGGCGATGTGCAATGGCGCGACGCGCGGCCCGCGCCCGGCGCCGCCGCAAAATCCGGCCCGGCAACAGTCCATATCGCGCCATTCATGCTCGAAGCCAAAAATCTGACTTGGCCGCCCAGTCAGGCCGCTACTTTCAACGGACGATTGGCTCTGGCGGGCATGGCGGCAGCGGATACGCCAACCGGTCATGGCCAGGGCGCGCCCGCGGCGCGTGGCAAATTCGCGCTGGACAAAGCCGTGCCATCCACCGCAGCAGCCAGTGCGCCCTTTGTCGCTTTTGATGGGCAGGCGCAGATGTTGGCGGCCAAAGTTGATGTGCAGGCGCGCGGCTTGCCGTTGCGCTTGGCACAGCCCTATCTGGCGGCATTCTTCAAGCCCGCGCTGACGGGCCAGGCGGATGCGGATGTCGATGTGGCTTGGAGCGCACCGGAACCGGGCGGCTCCGGCCTGGGCGCGGACAAGGCGCACGGTAAAAATGCCGGTCAGAATGCTGGCGGCGGCGCGCCGGGCTTGACCATTGAGGTCAGCAAGCTGGCGTTGAATCACTTGGCCCTGCTTGGGAATGCGGGCCAGACGCACGCCGCCGCGCCGCGCCGCGACCGGAGCCATCAGCCAGAACTGCCGCCCGGCGCGCTGGCCAGCGTGGATGCGCTCACGCTGGAAGGGGCCAAGGTCGATCTGCCGGGCCGATCCGTCGCCGTGGATGCCATTGCCGTACAAGCTCCGCGCGTGCGCATCGCGCGCGACAAGCAAGGCCGCTGGATGTTCGAGGATTGGCTGGTCAAGCCAGCCGCCAGCGCGAAACCGGCAACGCGCCATGAAGCGCCGCAGCAAGACGCGCAGGCCAAGCCGTGGGCCGTGCGCGTGGGGCATGTCGCGGTGGCCGATGGCGGCATCGGCTGGCGCGATCAGCAGCCCGCATCCGGCGCGGTGGACGTGGCGCTGACGCAACTCAAGCTGGATGCGCGGGACTTCGCGCTGGGCGGGCGCAAACCGATGCCGCTGGCACTGTCGGCGCAACTGACGCCCCGGCGCGGCGAGACGGGCAAGTTAAGCTGGCGCGGCGCGGTAGGCATTACGCCGGTCAGCGCGCGCGGCCAGGTCGATGCCGAGCGCTTGCCGCTGCAAGCCTTTGAGCCATATGTCGCGGGGATGCTCAACATTGACATCTTGCGCGCCGACGCCAGTTTCAAGGGCAAGGTCGATTACGCGCAGCAAGACAATGGCCCGCGTCTGCACGTGGCGGGCGACGCGCGCCTTGAGCAATTGCACACCACCAGTCATCCGGGCAGCGCGGCATCCGACGATACCGCGCCCCGCGCCGCCAGCAATCCCTCCGGCGGCGCTGGCACGGTTGTTAGCGCGGCGGACGCCTCCGCCGCGTCGGCGCAAACCGCCCGCGTCGCACTTGCGCCCGATACCGGCGCGGCAAACACCGCCGCACCGTCTGGCGGCCTTGGCGAAGAACTGCCCAGTTCGAAGCAGTTGCGCGTGGCGGGACT
>JAIRQU010000253.1 GCA_031256305.1 Burkholderiaceae bacterium | reverse complement strand
CGGCCCCGACGGCAAGCAGCCGGAACGGGAGGCTGACGACGAGGTGGTGCTCAGGGCGCGTGTGACGCAAGCCGTGGCCCGGCTGAACCCGAAGCTGCCGCACGAGGCGCCGCATGACGGCCGTCTGGCCATTACAGTGATCGTATGAAACCGCTCAAACCCTGGATTTCTTTTGCCGACCAGTTGCAGAAACTGCAAGCGCGCGGTCTGCAAGTGGATAACTCCGCCGCTGCACTGAACTATCTGGAGCGGCTGGGTTACTACCGATTGAGCGGCTATTGGTACCCACTGCGGCTTATTGACGAGGCCGTATCCCAAGCCCAAGGCAAGGCGGTAAGGCTGGATGCTTTTGCCCCAGGCAGCCGTTTCGAAGACATGGCGCGACTGTATGTGTTCGATAAAAAGTTGCGCCTTTTGGCTCTGGATGCGCTGGAGCGCATCGAGATGGCGGTGCGTGTGGATGTGGCGCATCTGCTGGGGAAACGCGATCCACGCGCGCACGAAAACCCCATGTGCCTGCACGGCAATTTCGCTAAAAAGCTCATCGCCAGCGGGCCAGACAAGGGGAAAACGCAGCATCAGGTGTGGTTGACCAAATATCAATCCTTGTTGGACCGCGCCCGCAAGGAGCCGTTTGTCGCGCATCACTCGCAGCAATACGGCGGCTTGCCCATCTGGGCGGCGATTGAGGTGTGGGATTTTGGCCTGCTGTCCAAGCTCTTTGCGGGTATGCAGTATGCGGACCAGCAAGCTATTGCCGCGTCATATGGTGCGCCGGATGGCCGGGCCTTCGCCCAATGGCTGCGCAGCCTGAACTTCATTCGCAATGTGTCGGCGCATCACAGCCGGTTATGGAATATCAACGTGCTGGAACTGTCGCCGGTACCCAAGGACTGGTCAGCAACAGGGCTTAATCCCACACGGTCGTTCTTCTACTTTTGCTTGATGCAAAAATTGCTGCAAGTCATCTGTCCGAATTCCAGTTGGGGACAGCGGCTCAAGAACTTGCTGGCAAATGAGTTCCCTGCGGTCGGCAATCAACAGCTTTCCTTGGCGGAATTTGGCGTTTTCCCGGGCTGGGAAGCGTGGGAATTATGGTCACAACAGCGAACACACAAATGAAAACCGACGCGTACACAGAGTGCAGAGGCGCCAGTCATATTGCTATCAATGATAACACAGCCCGCGGCGCATCCCACGACAAAGGCGGCCATTGGCAGTTGCTGCCGGATAACAACGACAAGGAACCATGCTGATGGCCTTCCTCTCTGAAACTGAACTCGAAGCCGCGCTGCTGGAGCAGGTCGCCGGTTTGGGTTATGCCTGCGCATCGGACGAAGTGATCGGCCCCGACGGCAAGCAGCCGGAACGGGAGGCTTACGACGAAGTGGTGCTCAAAGCGCGTTTGACGCAAGCCGTGGCCCGGCTGAACCCGAAGTTGCCGCACGAGGCGCAGGCCGATGCGATGCGCCGTCTTACGCAATCGGAACTGCCCAATCTGCTGGAAGAAAACCGCCGCCTGCATCAGTTGCTGACCGAGGGCGTGGACGTGGAGTATTACGCCGAGGACGGGACTTTGACGGCGGGCAAGGCGGCGTTGATCGACTTTGAGCGGCCAGAGCGCAACGACTGGCTGGCGGTGAGCCAGTTTACCGTCATCAACGGGCAGCGCCACCGTCGAGCGGACGTGGTGGTGTTCGTCAACGGCCTGCCGCTGGCGGTGATCGAGTTGAAAGCGCCGGGCAGCGAGAACGCTACCCTGGCCGATGCCTTCACCCAGTTGCAAACGTACAAGCAGGAGATTGCGGCGCTGTTCCGTGCCAATGCGCTGCTGGTGATTTCGGACGGCCTGTCGGCGCGGGTCGGCTCGCTGTCGGCGGACAGCGAACGCTTTATGCCCTGGCGCACCACCGACGGCAAGGTTATCGCGCCCAAAGGGTCGGCTGATTTGTCTACCTTGATTGAAGGCGTTTTTGAGCGGCGGCGTTTTCTGGATTTGCTGCGCGGCTTTATCGTGTTTGGCGATCCGGGCAAGGGGCTGGTGAAAATCGTCGCCGGTTATCACCAGTTCCACGCGGTACAAAAGGCGGTGGAATCGACGCTGCGCGCCGCCGCGCAGCAGCAGGGCGTGGCCGAGGAACCGGCCAGCTATGGCCTGCCCAGCGTGCGCACGCAGCTCCAGGGCGACCGGCGCGCGGGCGTGATCTGGCACACGCAAGGCTCAGGCAAAAGCCTGCTGATGGTGTTCTACGCGGGCCAGTTGGTGCGGCACCCGGCCATGGAGAACCCCACGCTGGTGGTGCTGACCGACCGCAACGATCTGGACGACCAGTTATTCGGCACTTTTGCAGCCTACCGCGACCTGCTCCGGCAAACGCCCGTGCAGGCCGAAAGCCGCGAGCATTTGCAGCGCCTGCTGGAGCGTGCTTCGGGCGGCGTGATCTTTACTACCTTGCAAAAATTCGGAGAAACCGGCAAGCCGCTGACCACGCGCCGCAACGTGGTGGTGATTGCCGACGAGGCGCACCGCAGTCAGTACGGCTTCCGCGCGAAGGTAGATCGCAGCACCGGCGAGGTGTCTTACGGCTTTGCCAAATACCTGCGCGATGCGCTGCCCAATGCCTCGTTCATCGGCTTTACCGGCACGCCGATCGAGGCCGACGACGTGAACACGCCGGCGGTGTTCGGCAACTACATCGACATTTACGACATCAGCCGCGCGGTGGAAGACGGCGCGACGGTGCCGATCTATTACGAATCGCGGTTGGCGCGCATTGAACTGGACGAGGCCGAAAAACCGAAGATCGACGCCGAGGTAATGGCGCTGATCGAAGATAAGACACAGGATGAACAGGAGCGGCTCAAGGGCAAATGGGCCACGGTGGAAGCGCTGGTCGGCAGCGACAAACGGCTGGCGCTGGTGGCCCAGGATTTGGTGGCGCATTTCGAAAGCCGCCTGACCGCGCTGGAGGGCAAGGCGATGGTGGTGTGCATGAGCCGCCGCATCTGCGTCGCGCTGTATGACGCGATCATCAAGCTGCGCCCGGATTGGCACAGCGCCGATGACAAAAACGGCAGCTTGAAAATTGTGATGACCGGCGCGGCCAGCGATCCGCCCCAATGGCAGCAACACATTGGCAACAAGGCGCGGCGCGACTTGCTGGCCAAACGCGCCCGCGACGCGCAAGACTCGCTCAAGCTGGTGATCGTGCGCGATATGTGGCTGACCGGCTTCGACGCGCCGTGCATGCACACCATGTACGTGGATAAGCCGATGCAGGGCCACGGCCTGATGCAGGCGATTGCCCGCGTCAATCGCGTGTTCCGCGACAAGCGCGGGGGCTTGATCGTCGATTACATCGGCATTGCCCAAAACCTGAAATCGGCATTGGCGCAGTATTCCAGACCGGATCAGGACAAGACCGGCATCAATGAAGCCCAAGCCGTGGCGGTGTTGCTGGAGAAGGTCGAAATCGTGCGCGACATGTTCCACGGCTTCGATTACGCTACCGCGCTGAACGGCACGCCGCCGCAGCGGCTGGCCATGATGGCCGCAGCCATCGACTGGATACTGGGCCGGCAGCAGCAATGGGCGGCGGCGGAAAAAACGCCGGAGGCCCAAAAGCAGGCACAACGGCGCTATCAGGATGCGGCGCTGGCTTTGTCGCAGGCGTATTCGCTGGCTTCAGCGTCGGACCAGGCGCGCGGCATCCGCGAAGAAGTGGGCTTCTTCCAGGCCATCCGCGCCGCGCTGGTCAAGACGGCCAGCGGATCGGGCGCCACTTCGCAGCAACGCGACCTGGCGATCCGGCAGATCGTCAGCCGCGCGGTGGTCTCCACGGAAATCGTGGATATCCTCAAAGCTGTGGGCATCCAGAGTCCAGATATTTCCATTCTGTCGGACGAGTTTCTTGC
>JAIRQU010000159.1 GCA_031256305.1 Burkholderiaceae bacterium | reverse complement strand
CGTCCCTGGAGACGCGCCTGAGCTTTTCCACGAACGGCTCGCCGCCGGGAAAACAGAACATGCCGTCCTCGTTGAGCGGCGGATTGCCCTCCACCGCGACAATGTAATTGCCCTTGTACTGGTGGGTAATGTCGTCCAGGATGGCCTCGGCCTGCGTGCCCGCGGCAGCCATGATGGTGTCGTCATAATCCAGAGAGATCATCGACAGGATGGCGTCCTTGGCCAGCGGGTGCGCGCTGCGGATGAACGACTCGGTGCAACAGGTGCATTCCAGCCCGTGCAGCCACAGCACGGGCGTGCGCGGCTTGTTTTCCAGCGCATTGGCAATGCGCGGCACGAACGCCGGCCCCAGCCCCATGGCCGTGGCCGTGAGGCTGCAAAATTTCATGAAGCTGCGCCGGGTCACGCCCTGGCTGCGCATGACTTGATAGAACGATTCCATCTGGTTTCACTCACCCTTTCTTTTTTTCAGGCGCCTGTCTATCCCCCGCCGTGCCGATCCGCGATGAACCACAACCGTCCAAGAAGATCAGAACCGCATTGCCCGAGGCGACAGGTTGCTGCGTATTATTGACCACCCAGCCCGCGCGCCGCCCTAGGGATTACCCTAATACGCAAGGTTGTTCCGGTTTCTTGCTCTGACTTCTCTTGGTTCCGGCGGCATCGGCGTTCAATGCCTTTGTTCTTGATGCGAAAACCTTTCCGATTTCTTGGCCGGGATAAATTTTGAAACACCATGAGGTCATGCCGGGTATCCCTAGGCAACGCCTGTTGCTTGCGCGCCGCATTGGCGCACAGCCCCGGCCTTCTTCACAGGCCACCGTAACGCCAACGCCGTATCGCCGCGCCATGCCCATCCCGCATCCCGCCCTTGCCGTTGTCGCGCGGCTCGCCGCATGACCGGCGCCCGCGAGAACGCCGCCAACATGGAGGCTTGCGCGTCCCTGGCGCGCCACACCTTGCGCGGACTGGCCGCCGTGTTCGGCTCGACCTTCTGCTTGCTGGCGGGCAACTTCATGCTCTCGCCGCTGCTGCTGTTGCGGCTTAAAAGCGCTGGTGCGCCCACGGCGTTGGCGGGCCTGTTCGCGGCGATGAGCTGGATCGGCATCTTCTGCGTTACGCCGTTTGCCTCGGCCATCGTGCGGCGCTTGGGGCGGCGGCGCGCGTTCTGGCTCTCGGCGGCGGTGCCGACGCTGACGGCCATCGGCTTTGCGCTGACCGCCGATCTGGCGGCGTGGTTCGCGCTGGCGCTGGCGGCGGGGCTGGCCGCGGGTCTGCGCTGGGTGTTGTCCGAGGCGATGGTGGCCGAGCTGTCGCTGCCGCAATGGCGCGGCCGTGCGGTGGCGCTGTTCGAGACCATGCTGGGCGCGACTTTCGTTATTGGCCCGGCGCTGCTGGCCGCCATCGGCCCGCAACGCCCCGCCGCGCTGGGAGCGGCCATTGTCTGCATCGCGCTGGGCGCGCTCATCAGCGCGGGGATACCGCCGCTGCAAACGCCAGAACATTCCCAGCCGGCCAGCGCGCAAGCCACCGCCGAAACCGGCTGGCGAGGCGTATGGCGGGCGCTGGCGGCGCGGCCCGCGTTCATGGCAGTAGGCTTTGTCGGCGGTTTTTTTGAAAGCGGCCTGTCGTCGATCCTGCCGCTCTACGGCCTGTCAGCGGGCCTGAGCGCGGCGGCGGCGGTGATGCTGGTCTCGGCCAGCGGACTGGGCAGCGCGGGGCTGGTGTTTCCGCTGGGCTGGCTGGCCGACCGCATGGCGCACGCGCCAAAGCAGCGCTGGGGCAGCCCGGCGCGCGTGCGGCGGCGGCTGATGCGCGACTGCGCGGGCCTGATCCTGGCCGCTGCGCTGGCGCTGCCGGGATTGATGCGTTATCCCTGGGCCGCGGGCGCGCTGGCTTTTGCCTGGGGCGGCTTGGGCGGGTGCCTGTACACGCTGGTCATGGTGGACATCGGCTCCCGCGAGCGCGGCATTGCCCTGGTCAACGGCACCGCCGTGCTGGTGCTGGCCTACACGCTGGGCGGCGTGCTGGCCCCGGCGTTGGGCGCGCTGGCGCTGCAAATTTCGCCCGCCGCGGCTTTCCCGGCGCTGCTCATCGCCGTGGCGGGATTGGGCTGGGCACTGCTGGGCCGGTTGAAGTGAATGTAGTAGCACCGCTGGCGGGTTTCGCGTTCATTCATCCAGAGTCAGTAGCCGGAGGAAGCGGGCACGGCCACTGAGCCGAACAGGAAGTTGCCGCGTCGCACGGCCACCGACATGCCCAGCATGGGCGTGAACGCATGGCCATCCCAGCGCCAGGCGGCCAGCAACCAGTCGTCACCCGTGCGCCAGCCAAACGATGCGTTGCCCATGCGCGCCAGCAACGTCTCGCCCTGATAGCGCAGCGGAAAGAACAGGTCAGAACCGCCGTAGTCATCGAATTGGCTGTAGGCATCATTTTCGAGGATCTGAACATCTTTCCCGAAATCGGGCATCGTGCCCATCGAATCGTCGCCCACGGCCTGTTCCCTCATGGCTTCAAAACGCTTTTTTTGTTCCGGCGGCAGCGGGCTGACGATTAGCGTGGCCTTGTCGTGACGAAGGTCGTAGCGCTGAATGACGCTCTGCGCCTGCGCGATTAAATCGGCGCACTTTTCCAGGGTGCAGTACGATTTTGGGGCTGCCAATTTGCGTTCATAGTGCAGGATCAGGCGTTCGGCTTTACCCCAGCCGTTTTGGGTATAAGGCTGCACCTGAATGTCGAGAGAGTCCACTTCGGTGGCAATCTGGACGGCATAGACCTGATTCTGGAAAATGACCAGCCGTCCCCATATCTCCCAGCAATTGTCTTGGAGCGTTTCTGGAACATTGATCGGTTCGATGGTGCGCCCCTGCCAGTGGAATAGTGTCCACGACGCGCAATGGAGGGTGCCGGCAACCGTGGAGATGCCGCCCATCCGGGCAGCCTTGAACTTGACCACGGTTCTCGTGCTATCGCTATCCTCATCTGCTTGGGTCAACTGGTTCATCAGCGCCGGATCAGCATCGAAATCCGCCGACATCCGCTTTGCCGTTTCCTGCAGATCGGCCTCATATGTCTCGCCCATGCCGAACACCGCACCGTTGCCGCTCAACGCCGCCCACACATCGGTATCGGACTCTATCGGTATAGTCACTGCCGCCGCCTGGTGCAAGCGGCCATAGCGGGTCTGCCACGTATCGGACTCTATCGGTATAGTCACTGCCGCCGCCCGCGCCAGGATCGCAGCCAACAGCGGCGACGCAGGTTTCTGGAACGCTCCCTCGAAAAAAGCAATGCGGCGCTTATAGAAATCCGCTACCTTTTGGGCATCGAACGCGCTGTCAGACAGCCAGTCATTGCGATCGGCCAGCCAGTTGAGTTGATCGCGTCGCAGCACACCAGCGCGTGCCCCCGCGTGCTGACGTGCCCGCTCGAAGGCAGCGGTCATCTTGCCGTCCAGTTCCGCTAACACCGGATTGGCACAAATGCGCTTTTCCGGGATGGTTTTCGCCTTGCCGCAATCGAACCACGCAGCCGGTACGGGCGCTATCGCGTTTTGGGCAAAAGCCGGGGCGGCAAGGCAAAGGGCGAACAACAAAACAGAGACTGTATTTTTCATCAGGCGTGTTTTCCATGCGGCGATATTCCGATGAGAAGGAAAAAACCGGGCGGGAACCAAAAAGGCACGGTCTTCATGGATACAAACGTCATTTTGACCGTTTCGCAATGCTCCGGCGCTGTCCAGCACCGGGCGCCGAACGCTTGGCACCGCACTACATTTAGAGGGGCTACTGGCGCTTGCTGTTAACCCGCA
>JAIRQU010000152.1 GCA_031256305.1 Burkholderiaceae bacterium | reverse complement strand
CTGACGCCAGCGAAGCGGGCGCGGCGGGCGCGCTTTGGGCAAGGGCAGACAAGCTGGCGCTGGCGAGTGCGGCGCTCAGGGTCAAGGTGAACAGAGATGATTTTTTCATGGGGGTGTTTGAGAGAGACGGTAGAAGAAAACCAGCCAATGATAATGGCCGCATTCTTGGCCGCTGGATAAACGGGGATAAGGAACGCCACCGCTGTATCGGATGTGCAAGTCAGTATTAAGGTTCCGCCGCCGCAATCACGCCGCCGCCCAGACAGGTGTCGCCGTCATACAGCACCGCGCTTTGGCCGGGCGTGACGGCCCATTGCGGCGCGTCAAACGTCAGCCGGTCATGCGGCCCATTAGCCGGTTCCAGCGTGCAGGGTGCGTCGGCCTGCCGGTAGCGCGTCTTGGCGCCATAGCGGCCCGGCGCGGGCGGATGGCCCGCGACCCACGCGGCGGCGTCAAACGCCAGCGCGCCCGAAAGCAGCCACGGGTGGCCGTGCCCCTGCACGGCGATGAGGGTGTTGGCCGCCATGTCCTTGCGCGCAACGAACCAGGGCGCGTGCGCGCCGCCGCCTTTGGCCGCGCGCGGCTCCTTGATGCCGCCGATGCCCAGCCCCTGCCGCTGGCCCAGCGTGTAGAACGACAGGCCCATGTGCTGACCGATGGTGCGCCCGCGCTCGTCCTTGATGGGGCCGGGCCGCGTTTGCAGGTAGCGGCCGAGAAATTCGCGGAAGGGCCGCTCGCCGATGAAGCAGATGCCGGTCGAATCCTTTTTCCGGGCATTGGGCAGGCCGATCTCAAGCGCGATGCGGCGCACCTCGGTCTTGCGCAGTTCACCCACCGGGAACAGCGTCCTGGCCAGTTGCGCCTGTGTCAGCCGGTGCAGGAAATAGCTTTGATCCTTGGCCGGGTCCAGCCCCTTGCGCAACTCATGCAGACCGCTTTGCGGGTTGCATTGCACCCGCGCGTAGTGGCCCGTGGCGATCTTTTCCGCGCCCAGGCGCAGCGCGTGATCCAGGAACGCCTTGAACTTGATTTCGGCGTTGCACAGCACGTCCGGATTGGGCGTGCGGCCCGCCTGATATTCACGCAGAAACTCGGCGAAGACGCGATCCTTGTACTCGGCGGCAAAGTTGACGTGTTCGATTTCGATGCCAATCACGTCGGCCACGGCGGCGGCGTCCAGAAAATCCTGGCGCGAGGAGCAGTATTCCTCCGCGTCGTCATCTTCCCAGTTCTTCATGAAGATGCCCAGCACCTCATGCCCCGCGCGCTTGAGCAGCCAGGCCGAGACAGCCGAGTCCACGCCGCCCGAAAGGCCAACAACGATACGATGCTTGATGGCGTTCACGGCGCAAATTATCCCTTGCCACGGCTAAAAAAACCATTGGCGGCATCGCACTTGCGCATGCCCGGACAGCCGGCGCGGCGGTCGCGGCTGACGCAGTGCCGCCGATTGCATGGAGTAAGCTTTGCTAGCGTTCGCGCCCCTAGGAATAACGTCATGCTTGCCCCAACCCGCTTGCCTGTTCTCGCCTTTGTGCTTTACCGCGCCGCCGCGTGTTTGGGTCGATGAAATGAACCAGCGCACACAGGACGGCAGTCTGGAAACCGATAGTTCCGATAGTTCCAATACCGCGGAGGGTCTGTATGCCCAGGGTATCGCCGCCTATCAAAAGAAAGCCTATGCCGAGGCCGAAAAATTATTCACACGGGCTTTGGCGGAACAGCCCGATGCTGCGGATGCGTGGCACATGCGCGGGATTTGCTGCCTGATGCTCAACCGGCTTGGCGAGGCGGAAACTTTTATTCGCAAAGCGATTGAAATCCGAAAGGTCGCGGCTTTCTACGCCAACCTTGGCGCCGTGCTAACACGCGCCCAAAAATTTGGCGAGGCCACCGCGGCTTACCGCGAAAGCCTGGCGCTCAATCCCGGCAACACGAGCATCCGTTCCAGTCTGGGCAACCTGTTCAAGAACCTGGGGGAGTGGCAGCAAGCCGAGGCGTTGTACCGCAAGGCCCCAGAGGATGATGCGTTTGCCCTAGCCGACTTGGGCGGATTGCTGCTCCGGCGCGGCAGCTATGTAGAGGCTGAACAAGTTCTGCGCCGGAGCCTTGCGCTCAATCCCGCCATTGCCAGCGCGACAGAAACGCTTGGCGCCGTGCTGGAGCAAACCGGCCGCATCGACGAGGCGGTTCCGCTTTTCAAGGCCACGGGCCGATGGGGCCAACTGGCCCGGTCGCTGCGCAAGCAAGCGGCGTGGCGCTATCTCGCAAACGCGGATGCCGCCATCATCAGCAATTTGCAGCGCGGGCAGCCCAATACCGTCGCGCCCTGGACGCTGCTGAATTTGCCGGATCTGACGCCGCAACTGCAACGCCAGGCTGCCCTGGATTTTGCCATCAACCAATTTGGCGCGGCGCTGCAACAGCGGCCACGGGTCAATGCCGTGGCGCGCAACGGCCCGTTGCGCATCGGTTACCTGTCGGCCGATTTTTACGATCACGCGACCATGCGGCTGCTCGCCGGCGTGCTGGAGGCGCACGATCCGGCCAGGGTCGAGGTTCACCTGCTATCCATCAACCGGCGCGCGGCCAAGGACAGTGATGCCTATGCCAAGCGCATTGCCGCCATGCCGGCGGCCTTCCACGATCTTGCCCAGCTATCCGACGCGCAAGCGGCGCAGCGGATTGTCAAGATCGCGCCGCATCTGCTCATCGATCTCAAGGGGTACACGGCCGACGCCCGGCCCAGCATTACGGTCATGCGTCCCGCGCCGGTCATCGTCAATTGGCTCGGCTATCCGGGCACGCTGGGGCATCCGCGTCTGGCCGACTACATCATTGGCGACCCCGTCGTCACGCCGCCCGGCCACGCCCAGGACTTCAGCGAAACCCTGGCGCTGATGCCGCACTGCTACCAGCCCAACGACCGCTCGCGCCCGCTTGATGCCGCCGCCAGCCGCGCTGAAGCGGGGTTGCCGGAAAGCGGTTTCGTGTTTTGCAGTTTCAACCAGTTCATCAAGATTAACCCTTCCACCTTCGACATCTGGTGCAGACTGCTCGCCGCCACGCCCGGCAGCGTCCTGTGGCTGCTGGACGGGCATAAGCCCGATACGGGCCAAGCCCATTTGAGGCGCGAAGCCCGGCAGCGGGGCATTGCGGACGAGCGGCTGGTTTTCGCTCCGGTCAAAGCCCCGCCCGCGCATCTGGCGCGCTTGCGGCTGGCCGATCTGGCGCTGGATACGTTCCCTTACAACTCGCACACCACCGCGTCCGACGCCCTGTGGGCGGGCGTGCCGCTGGTTACGCGAATCGGCCAGACCTTTGCCAGCCGCGTCGCGGCCAGCCTGTTGACAGCGCACGGCTTGCCGGAACTTATTGCGCAAGATGATGAAGCTTATTTCGCGCTGGCCCTGTCGCTGGCCAATGAACCGGACAAATTGCGCGGCATTCGCCAAAAACTCGATGCCGCCCGGCTCGCCTCGCCCCTGTTCGACACCGTCGGCTTCACGCGCGATTTGGAGCGGCTCTACGAAGCCATCTGGCGGCAGCAAAGCGTCCCGCGCAACGAGCGCACCGCCCTCATATTGCCGCCATAGCGCGCAAGTCCGGCGTTAGTCCAGGACTTGCCCCGCCGCCAGCGCAAAACCGCGTAGAAATTCCCGCGCGTTCAGGCGCTTGCCGCCCGCGCGCTGCAATTGCGTCAGGCGCAAGACGCCGCCGCATCCGTCCGCGCCGCACGCCACGGCCACGCCCACATCATCGGCGCTGAGGATTTGACCGGGCCGCGCATCAGATGGGCGCTGGGCATCGCCGAGTTCAGCGCGCCAGACCTTGATCGCCTCGCCTTCCCGTGCGGCCGCCGCGCCGGGAAAGGGATCGAAGGCGCGGATGCGCCGCTCGATTTCGGCGGCGGGCCGCGACCAGTCGATGCGCGCCTCGGCCTTGTCGATCTTGCGCGCATAAGTCACGCCTTCGGCGGGCTGCGGCGTGATGCGCAACGGGCCGCTGGCGGCCTGGTCGAGCGCCTGCACGATCAGACGCGCGCCCAGCCCCGCCAGCCGTTCGTGCAGGCTGGCCGCCGTGTCGTCCGGGGCGATGGGCAATGCCTGCACCAGCGCCATGCCGCCGGTGTCCAGCCCCTCGTCCATTTGCATGATGGTCACGCCGGTCTGCGCGTCGCCTGCTTCAATGGCGCGCTGGATCGGCGCGGCGCCGCGCCAGCGCGGCAGCAGCGAGGCATGGATGTTCAGACAGCCCAGACACGGCAAATCCAGCGTCCAGCGCGGCAGGATCAAGCCGTAGGCCGCTACGACCAGCGCATCCGGTTGGGCGGCTTGCAAAGCGTCGCGCGCGGCGGCGGCTTCAGCGGGATAGCGGCCATCTGGCCGCAAGCTGCGCGGTTGCAGCACGGGGATGCCCCGTTCCAGCGCCCATTGCTTGACGGGCGAGGCGTGCAGCTTCAGACCGCGTCCGGCGGGACGGTCGGGCTGGGTCAGCGCCAGCGCGATGCCGTGTCCCGCCGCGTGCAGCGCCGCCAGCGCGGCGCGGGCAAAGTCGGGCGTACCGGCAAAGGCGATGCGCATGGAATAGCTTGCCTTAACGGCGGCCGCGACCGCCCAAAAGGAGGCTCTCGTCCACCGTTGAATAACCGCGCACGATGTTGCCGCGATCCACGTCGATGTAGAGCCGATACGGCTCGGCCAACGGGTCGTAGTAGCGCCAGACCCAGATTTGACCATCGAAGTTATGCACGGTCATGGCGCGCATGGGCGGGCCGTATTCGCGCAGCACGTCATCGCGCGTCCAGTGATTGATGGCGATGCGCCTGGAAAACAGGGTTTCGTCCAGCGCCTGCTCCACGCCCACGGCGCGGCCTTGCGCGTCCAGATCGACGTTATAGACGCGCCGCCCCATCGGCGCCTGGGAATATTGCAGCCGCTGCCCGCCATTGGGCAACGTGTAGCGGGCGGTGGGCTGGCCCAGCGCGGCGATGACCTGACTGGCCGGCATACCTGGCGCGACGTTGACCGGCAAGGCGCAGCCGCTCAAGACCAGCGCCAGCGCGATACCGCATCCCGCCACGCGCGGCGCGAACCGTGCGGCACGGACAAAATCGAATGTGTTGGCAAAGGTGATGCGCACGGTACGTTGCTGTCTAGTTGCCCAAAAGCTGGCTTTCGGCCACCGTCGAATAGCTGCGCACCACGCCGCCGCGGTCGATGTCGATGTAGAGCTGGTACCTTTGAGACAAGGGGTCCAGATAACGCCAGGTCCAGATTTCGCCGTCAAAGTTGCGTACCGTCATGGTGTGCGTGGGCTGGCCGTATTCGCGGAGCACGTCCTCGCGCGTCCAGTTATTGACCAAGATGCGCTTAGCAAACAGGGTTTCGTCCAGCGCCTGCACGACATCCACGGCGCGCTCCTGCGCGTCCAGGTCGATGTTATAGACGTGCTGGCCCATCGGCCCCTCGGAATATTGCAGCCGCTGTCCGCCGCCGGGCAGCGTGTAGCGGGCGGTAGGCTGACCCAGCGTGGCAATGATCTGGCTTGCCGGGGTGCCGGGCGCGATGTTGACCTTGGAGATGCAGCCGCTCAGGACAAAGGGCAGCACCAGCGCCAGGCACGACGTGAGCCGCTTTGCGCATGATTGCCAGAACGCCGTCATAACGGCTCCCGCTGGCGCGCCGTTTCCTGCTGCGCCTGGCGCTCTTGCTTGCACAGCTTGGCCTTGATGCGGCTTTGCTTGAGCCGGGAGAGGTATTGCACGAATACCTTGCCCGCCAGGTGATCCATCTCGTGCTGGAGGCACACGGCCAAAAAGCCCTCGGCCTCGATTTGGCGCGACTGGCCGTTTTCGTCGAGCGCGCGCACCCGCACTTGCGCGGCGCGCTCCACGCCGTCGTAAATGCCGGGCACCGACAGGCACCCTTCCTCGCCCTTGAGGCGCTCATCGCTAGCCCAGAGCAGTTCCGGGTTGATGAGCGTTAGCGGCTGATCGCGCGTTTCGGACACGTCGATGACCACCAGCCGTTGATGCACGTCCACCTGCGTGGCCGCCAGGCCCACACCCTTGGCCTCGTACATGGTCTCGAACATGTCGCCGATCAACGCCTTCAGGCGCGCATCAATGGCCTCGACGGGCCGCGCGATCTTGTTCAGGCGCGCATCGGGGTAGCAGAGAATGGAAAGCAGGGCCATGAGATCAATAAGAATGTCGCTATTTTCGCCACTTTCAAGCCTCGCGGCGCGATCATGCGGCAAGGCGGTTGCTTACCTGCGCGGAGAAATGCAAAAATTCAGTCTTGCCTGGGTAAGCCCTGTTCTTTGAACCCGATGATGAAAACCTATCTCTCCGGCGCTCATCGCGCTATTTTCCCCGCGCTCGGCCCCATGACTTTGAGCGTGCCGGCGCTGGCGGTTCTGGCCTTGTGCATTGGCACGCCGGCGGCGGCGCAGAACCAGCCCGCGCGGCATCCCATTACCGCCGCGCAGCGGGCCACGGCCCAGCAGATTGCCGCCGCGGGCGTGCCGGTGTCGGCGCTGGTGCCGGACGCGCCGCCGCAATACACCGTCAAGCGCGGCGACACGCTGTGGCGCATTGCGGGTTTGTATCTGCGCGCGCCCTGGCGCTGGCCGCAACTGTGGGGCATGAATCTGCAAGACATCCGCAACCCGCAACTGATCTATCCGGGACAGGTGCTGTATCTGGATCGCGCGGGCGGCCGCGCCCTGTTGCACACAGACCATGTGGCCGATGGCAACGAAGGCCCCACCGTCCGCTTGTCGCCGCATACTCGCGCCGAGGCGCTGGATGCTGGCCCGCTGCCCACGCTGGAGCCGGGCGTGATTGAGCCGTTCCTGACCGAATCGCTGATTGCCGATGACGGCCTTTTCAAGCAAGCGCCGCGCATCGTGGCGGTGGAGGGCGCGCCCGACCACTTGATCGCGGGCATGGGTGATCGCGCCTATGTGCTTGGCCCCGATAACGCGCCGGTGCGGTCGGCGCCGGGGCAGCCCGCGAGCTACCGGGTGTTCCGCCAAGCCCAGCCGCTTAAAGACCCGGTTTCCGGCGACGTGCTGGGCTATGAGGCGCAATACGTGGGCCGCGTCACCCTGCTGCGCGGGCAAAGCGACACCGCTGCGAGCGACATCAGCCCGGACGAGCGGACGCAAGACACCTTGTCCAGCCAGCCCGAAGCGGGCGACATTTCGTCGTCCCGGCGCCGGGACGACGCGGCCAATGATCGTCGCGCGCTGCCGGTGCCAGCGATTTTCCGTATCAACAGCAGCAAGGAAGAACTGCGTCCGGGCGACCGCTTGCTGCCCGCGCCGCGGCGCGCCTGGCGCAGCTACGTGCCGCACGCGCCCAGCGGGCCGGTGGATGCGCGCGTCGTCAAGATATTCGGCGATGAATCAATGAATGACGCGGGCCAGAACCAGA
>JAIRQU010000053.1 GCA_031256305.1 Burkholderiaceae bacterium | reverse complement strand
GGCGGTCCGCGGCATTGTCGCGCCGATGCACCAAATCCAGGCTTTCCAGCTTGCCGACCTGGCGGCTGACGGTGGTGTAGTCGCGCCCGACGCGCTCGGCCAATTCCACCACGCCGATGGGGCCGCGCCGCTGCACCAGCACCAGTAGCGGAAACAGCGCCCGGTCCAGGGTAATGCCGGCTGCGCGGATCAGGGCCTGGTCCTGCTGCGGACGGGCCATGGCCCCGACGATGTCGATCAACGACTCATGCAGGCCACGCAGCAAGTCGCCAATAGGTGTAGTTTGCACATTTTTGGTTGACATTGATCTGCGCCCTGTTATCATGTGCAAAATACACATGTTTGGGTGGTCATGACGATGAGACGGCTTGCGGCAAACACGCGGTTCCCCGACGCGGGCGCCGCCGTGCCGGGGCCGCGCCTCGCATGTGCCCATATCACCATGGAGCAATTCTCACATGACCAAAGCAATCCCCTTGCGAACCTGGGCCACGCCGCTGACCATCGGTTCCTTTATTCTGATGAGCGTCAGCGGCGTCCTGATGTTCTTTCATTGGGACACCGGACTGACGGCTGGCGCCCATCAATGGTGCGCGTGGCTCTTCCTGCTGGGCGCAGGCAGCCATGTCACCGCGAATTTCCGCCCTTTCAGGAATCATCTCAATTCCCGCTGGGGCCGGATCAGCATCGCTGCCTTTGCGACCCTGCTGGCCGCGTCGGTCTTTTCCTGGGGCCTGGTGACCGGCTCCCAATTGGAAAGACCCATCGTGCAAGCCTTGGTCGACGCGCCCCTGTCGTCTTTGGCCAGCGTAACGCACGCCGAACCGGATGCGTTGGTGCAGAAGTTCAAAACGCATGGCATCGCGGCCACGCCGGAACAATCCATCCGTCAACTGTCGAACGCGCACGGCGTGGGCGCCGATCGCCTGTTGGCGCTCGTTTTCCTGCCTGAATGATTCCCTTCAGGCCAAACCGCAGACGGCGCTTCCGTCCGCACATTCGCAACTTTTCTGGAGAAAGTTCATCATGAAAGCAGCTATCGTCAAAGCGCCCAACAGCGCGCCCGTGTACGGCGATTTCGCCGAACCGGTGGCACGGGACGGCCTTATCGTGGTCGATGTCAAGGCGTCGGCCATGAGCAACCTCACCAAGGCTCGCGCCGCTGGCGCGCACTACAGTTCGGATGGCCAATTTCCCGTCATTGCGGGCATTGACGGCGTGGGTGTGACGGCGCAAGGGCAGCGCGTTTACTTCGCCCGGCCCGAAGCACCGTTCGGCGCGCTGGCCGAGCGCGCACTGGTCGATGCCAGGCGCTGCATCACGTTGCCCGATGGCCTGGATGACGCGACGGCTGCCGCCATCGCCATTCCGGGCATGTCGTCATGGGCCGCGCTCACCGAGCGCGCCCGCTTCCAGGCGGGCCAAACAGTGCTAATTAACGGCGCAACGGGCGCATCGGGCAGGCTCGCTGTCCAGATCGCAAAACACCTGGGCGCGCGCCGCGTCATCGCCACGGGCCGCCATGCAACCGCGCTCGAATCGCTAAAACGGCTGGGCGCGGATACCACGATTGCACTGGAACCGGACGAGGCCAGCCTTATCCGCGCCTTTGCGCCGGTCTTTCATGAAGGCGTGGACGTGGCGCTGGACTATCTCTGGGGAACCAGCGCGCGCGTCCTGCTGATCGCGGCGGCCAGGGCCAGCGCGCAGCCCGTGTGCTTTGTCCAGATCGGCTCGATCAGCGGCGATGAAATCGCGCTGCCCGGCGCCGTGCTGCGCGCCGCTCCGATCACGCTGTTGGGCAGCGGCATCGGCAGCATCAGCCTCCCGCGCTTGTGCGCGGCAGTGCAAGGCGTATTCCAGGCCGCCGCGCCCGCCAGACTCGAAATCGCCACCCAAGCCGTTCCGCTGTCCGCGTTAGCCGAACACTGGACAAACGCCCGCGGCGAGGTGCGGACGGTGTTCACGATAGGAAGCGGGCAATGAGCGCAGGCTGTTGAGCGTGACGCGGCCATCAAATCCAGTTTGCACTGATTTTGAATTTTTTAACAGGCAGTAATTTATCAGGAGATTATTTTTATGGAAAAACAGGCCATTGCATTTATTGGTCTCGGAAAAATGGGAGCTGCGATGGCAGCCAATATCCAGCGCGCCGGCTATCCGCTCACCGTCTGGAATCGTTCCTCGTATAAAATGGAATCTTTCGCCAAGTCAGGCGCAAAGCTGGCTGAATCGCCTGCGGCCGCAGTAGCCGGCGCTGATTTTATCATCTCAAGTTTGGCCGACGATGCTTCAGTACGCGCCGTGGTATCTGAACCAAACGGTTTATTGTCAGGGATGAAACCAGGAGCGATTCACATCGGAACCAGTACCATTTCGCCCAGGTTGGCCGATGAACTGGAAATGCTGCACACGGCGGCAGGGCAACATTATATTGCCGGGCCAGTGGTTGGCCGTGTACCATCGGCTGAAGCGGGAAAGCTGATAACATTATTGGCTGGCGCTGCCAGACCGATTGAAGCCGCACAGTCTTTGATAACAACTTATGCCTATAAAAGCATTGTTATAGGTGAACGCCAAAGCCTGGCGTCAACGGCCAAGCTGATGGTAAACTTTCTGGGTGCTTCAGCCATGGATCTGATGGGTCAGACCATAACCTGGGCCGAACGTGCAGGTATTCCTGCCAAAATGGTTTACCATATGCTATCGTCCTTCTTTGCCAACCCGGCAACGCAGGATTACATTCTAAAAATAGGTCAGCGCGATTTTGACACAGTAGGCTTCACGTCTTCCGGCGGCCTCAAGGATGTAAACCTGATGATTGATTCAGCTCATGACGTAAAATTAACGCTATCCAGTGCGCAGGCATTGCGCGTAAAACTTGAACAAGCCATTACGCATGGATGGCAAAATAGGGACTGGAGTTGTTTTACCGAAATCGACCGGAACGGGTAATGCGGGGTTGTTTTATGCGAAAACGTGATAATCCACATAACACCGATTCAACCGCGCCTACACCCCATCGGGCAATTTCGAGCGCATCATTTCCTTGCGGTCGAGCGTGCGCCCATCAATGGTGAAAGTGCCGTCGCCTATGGCATGGAGCAGGCGCTTTTCCTTGCGGGCGCTGTCGAAATAAGCGGCCACGCCTTGCAGCACGACGATGCCGTGGCGCTCGACGATATCCACCACCCGGCATTCAATGTTGGCCAGGCATTGTGCGATGAGCGGCGCGCGGACGCGCCTGGCCTTGACGCGGGTCAGGCCGAACTTCTCGAACTTGTCCTCGTCGCGCCCGCTGCATGTGCCGATGCCCACGGCGGTATCCAGCATGTCCGCCGTTGGAATGGCGATGACGCATTCCTTGTTTTTTTCAAGGGCGGCATACGAGTAGTTCCACGGCCCGGTGGTCATGGCAAAAGACGCGGAAAAGTCCAGCACCATGGTCCAGGTGATGGTCATGACGTTGTCCCGGCGGCCATCGTGCGTGGTCACCAGCACCACCGGCCCCGGTTCTATCAGCGTAAAAGCCTTGCTAAGCGGCAGTTCTTCCATGCGGGTCTCCCGTTTCAGACGCAAAGTACACAGCATACCCACACTCGGTCACGCATGTCTCCATCATGGAAACCCGCCCTTTCACCTTTCAAACAAGTCGATGTCTTTGCTTCCGCGCGCCAATCCCATCACGACCGTATAGCCGGCAACAGCGCCGCGCACAGGCCCAGCAGAGGCAAAAAGGCGCGGACCTGATAGGCGAAAGAGATGCTGGCCATATCGGGCAAACGGCCCAG
>JAIRQU010000226.1 GCA_031256305.1 Burkholderiaceae bacterium | reverse complement strand
CTTCGGAACGCCGGTGGCGATTACAGGCGCGCTGCTGATCGGGCTGGGGTTTCCGGCCATCGAGGCGTTGACCTTTACGCTGATTTTCAATACCGCGCCGGTTGCCTTTGGGGCGCTCGGCGCGCCCATCACGGTGCTGGGCGCGGTCACATCGCTCCATACCGAAACCCTGGCTGCGATGGTGGGCCGTCAGTTGCCGTTGTTCGCGCTGCTGCTGCCGTTCTACGTTGTGGGCGCTTATGGCGGCATGCGTTCAATCGGCAAGCTCTGGCCCGCGCTGCTGATCTCCGGCGGCAGTTTTGCGCTGGCGCAGTTCGTCACATCGAACTTTTTGAGCTATCAGCTCACCGACGTGCTGGCGTCTCTGGTTTCGCTGATCGTGACGGTCGGCTTCTTGCAGATATGGAAACCCGCGCCGGATCCCGCTTTTGCGATGGCCGCCGGTTCAGCGCGCGCAACCGATTCCGCCCGGCGCGTTGGCTGGGGCGGCTGGCTGCCGTGGATTCTGGTGTCCATCGTGGTCATCATCTGGGTGCACGCGAACATCGCGGCGATTGGACAGGCCAACATTAAATGGCCCGGTTTGCACAATGCTGTCTATATCACGCTCTACCACAAGTCCTATGCCGCTGTTTGGGCGTTTCAGCCGCTGGGCACCGGCACGGCGATTCTGGTTGCCGCGGTGCTGACGGCGCTGTGGACGCGCGTGGGCGCGGGCAGTTTTTTTTGCTGTGTCGCGCAAACCTGGCGGCAAACGCGCGTTGCCATTGCTACCGTGATGCTCATTGTCGGCCTGGCCTATCTGCTCAATTATTCGGGGATGAGCTACACGCTGGGGATGGGCGTGGCTGCTACCGGCGCGCTGTTTCCGCTGGTGTCGGCCACGCTCGGCTGGATCGCGGTGTTCCTGTCGGGCAGCGACACGTCGGGCAACGCGCTGTTTGGCAACTTGCAAGCCGTGGCCGCCAAGCAGCTCGGACTCGATCCGGTGCTGATGGCGGCGACCAATTCATCGGGCGGCGTCATGGGCAAGATGATTTCGCCGCAGAACATTGCCACCGGCGTGGCGACCACCGACCTGAAAGGCAAGGAGGGCGTGGTGTTCGCGCGCACCTTCTGGCACAGCGTGCTGCTGACGCTATTGCTGGGCGTGCTGGTATTTCTGCAACAGCATGTGTTGAGCTGGATGATTCCCGCGCTGCCGCATTGAGCGGGCAGGCGGCGGCGGGCTGGAATGACGAGGCGGCCCGCCCAGTGCGGTGATGTCTGGGGAGGCGGGCCTGCAATGAACTTATTGCTTGGCAGGCCGGTCAACTAAAATGCAAAAAACAATTCGCAACGCATGACCCATTCCGAACCTTCCATTTCTTTTTCCGTTGCCAATCGGCGTCGTCGCAAGCTGCTTGCCGCGCCGCTGTTGTTTTTGCCGCTGTCCGCGCTGGCGCAATTCCGGGTCGAAATCTCCGGGGTGGGCATGACGCAGTTGCCGATTGCCATTACGCCGTTTCGCGGCGAGACCGGTTCGCCCCAGGTTATCAGCCATATCGTCAGCGCCGATCTGGAGCGCAGCGGGCAGTTCCGCATCGTTGCGCCCGATGGCGCGGCGGCAATGGACGAAACCACACGGCCCGATGTGTCCGTATGGCGTCAGCGCGGGGCCGATTCACTGGCCGGCGGCAGCATAAACGCTCTTGGAGGCGGCCGCTACGATGTCCGTTTCCGGTTGTGGGACGTCGTCAAGGATGCCGATTTGGGCGGACAAGACTACATGGTGCCGCAGGCTGATCTGCGGCTGGCCGCGCACAAGATCGCCGATTACATCTACGAAAAACTGACTGGCGAAAAAGGCGTGTTTTCTACCCGCCTGGCCTACGTGACGCGCGCGGGCGACCGTTACACCCTGTGGGTGGCTGATGCCGATGGCGAAAACGCGCAACCGGCATTTTCCAGTCCCGAATCAATCATCTCTCCAGCCTGGTCGCCTGACGGACGCAGCATTGCCTATGTTTCGTTTGAATCGCGCAAACCCGTGGTTTACGTGCAGAACATAGCCTCGGGGAGGCGGCAGTTGCTGGCCAATTTCAAGGGTTCCAATAGCGCGCCAACCTGGTCGCCAGATGGCCGCACGCTCGCTGTTACGCTGTCGCTGGCAGGCGGTTCGCAGCTTTACCTCATCAGCGCCGGCGGCGGGCGGCCGCAGCGCATCACGCAGTCGCAAAGCATTGATACCGAACCGCGCTTTTCGCCAAACGGGCAGCAAATCTACTTTGTCAGCGACCGCGGCGGTTCGCCGCAGATATACCGCATGCCTGCGGGCGGCGGCAGCGCGCAGCGCGTCACGTTTGAGGGCAACTACAATGTCTCGCCCGCGCTCAGCCCGGATGGGCGCTGGATGGCTTACATCACGCGCAGCGGCGGCGACTACCAGTTGCGCGTCATGGACTTGTCTTCGGGTCAGATCAACGCCCTGACCAACACTGCCGACGATGCCAGTCCCAGTTTTGCCCCCAACAGCCGTTTGATCGTCTATACGACGAAACAGGGCGGGCGGGGAGCGCTCATGACCACGACCGTCGATGGCAAAATCAAAGCGCAATTGGCCATACCTTCCAGCGATGTCCGTGAACCGGCGTGGGGTCCTTACCAGCGCTGAAATTCGCGGCCAAATTGTGCTTGCTGCCGTACAATTGTTGCCGTGTTTCAATTCCAGCCAGAGATTTTTGTTTTTCCTCACACAGGAGTTTTTTGATGTCAATCAAGCCCCATCTCGTCTACTATGCTGCGTTTGCTGCGCTGGCGGTAGCGTTGTCTGGTTGTTCCTCGACCCCCAAGCTCAGTGCGCCGCCGGTGCGCGGCGCTCCGAACGGGCAGGCAACCTCATCCGTGCAGCCGGTACAAGCCAATGACGCGGACGCGAATAACCTTGCCGGTCCGCCCGCCAGCGTTGGCCGCGTGGTTTATTTCGACTTCGACAGCTTTGTCATCAAGCCTGAATATCAGGACTTGGTCGCTCAGAACGCGCGTTATCTGCAATCGCACCTGGCCAGCCATGTCACGCTGGAAGGCAA
>JAIRQU010000205.1 GCA_031256305.1 Burkholderiaceae bacterium | reverse complement strand
CCCCAAGCTGGTGTATCACGGGCGCGACATGGACATTTATGAATTGCCGCACCCCGCGCCGTATTTCGAGGCGGACGATGCACGCTGCAAGGTTACGCCCGCGTCGCGTTTGGTGCTGGATATTCAATGCCCGGCAACAACGACGCTAACGCGCAAGGAAATGAATTATCCGGGCTGGCAAGCGCGCATAGATGGCCATGACGCGCCCATTACGACACAAGACGGTCTGCTGCAAAGCGTGCAGGTTCCGGCGGGCGCGCACCGGGTTGAATTCAGTTACACGCCCAGCCATCGCTGGCTGTGGCTGGGCGGGTTTTTGCTGGGTTTGGTGATTTTGCTGTTTAATCTTTGGCATGAATTTAGGCAAGCACGTCTGCAACAAGCGGCGACCCTAGACTAAACTGCTTAACTGCATTTAAGGATTAAATCTATGAGCCAATATACAGGAACCGCTACGCTTGAAGTGATGCAAGAGGCCATTAATTATAATAATTATTTACTCCATCTCATCCAAAGCAACACCAAAATTGGAGATAAAATACTTGATTTTGGATCTGGTATTGGAACGTTTGCTGTGTTAATGAAGGAGAAGGGGTTTGATGTATCTTGCTTGGAACCGGATACGGAATTACTTAGACGCATTAAGAATAAAGGTTTAACTGGGTTTTTAGATCTATCTGAAATACCTAATAATAAATATGATTTTATATACTCTCTTAATGTGTTTGAACATATCAAAGATGAGCAAGATGCGATGGTCAAGTTGAGGGAGAAACTGAAGCCAAGTGGACGAGTATTTATATACGTTCCCGCATTTCAAATTCTTTACTCTAGCATGGATAGAAAAGTAGGGCATTACAGGCGTTATACTTTATCCGGATTGGCCGAAATTGTAAAAAAAGCAGGTTTTAAAATTCTAGATGCACAATACGTGGATTCTATTGGATTTTTCGCCGCATTGATATTTAAGTTATTCGGAAACCAAGATGGAGATGTCAATAAAAAAGGGCTTATCTTGTTTGATAAATTTGTATTTCCCGTGAGTAAAATTGTTGATTGGTTTACTAAGAAGATTTTTGGTAAAAATGTCTTCGTGGTTGCAACCCGAGGATATGAGTAGCCATAAGAATGGTGGTGCCAATCGGTTTATGGTCGGGTTAATTCGGAGTATGGGAGCGCGTGGCCTGCACGAAGCCTTCAAAGTTCGTCGAGTATAGCTACAGCTCAAGGGCTGTTGGTTTTTTACATTACACTACTTGCGCATTCTCCCTTGCCCGCGTGACTTTGCCCTCCCCATCTTTTCTTCGCCGCCCATTGCGCATCACGCTCAAGGCGGCGTGGTGGGCGGTGATGCCGTGGCGGATTCCGGCAAGGTTGCGGTATCTGCGCACGCCCGAAGCGGCGCGGGCCATCGAGCTGGACTACAGCGTGGCCGTTCCATTGGGCTTTCCCGCCGCGTCCCTGCCATCGGGGCGGCTGGCGGCCATCGTGCATCTTTATTATGAGGAGCTTGCCGGGGAGTTTCGCGCATACCTCGAAGAAGTGCCCTTCGCGCTGGATGTCTATGTATCCACGCGCGATGAGCAGGGCAAATTGGCGGTCGAGCAGGCGCTAAATGGCTGGCGGCGCGGCACCGTAACGGTTCGCGTCGCACCCAATCGGGGTCGGGACATTGCTCCAAAACTGTTGACGTTCAGAGATGTTTACAGCCGTTACGATTACGTGCTGTGCATCCACGGCAAACAATCCCGCCATTCCGGCGCGCTTGCGTCGTGGCGCCACTACCTGCTTGAAACGCTGTGCGGCAGCGCGGATATTGTCAGAAGCGTCGTAACGATTTTCGAGCAGGCCCCGCGAGTCGGCCTGATCGCAGCGCAGCATTTCGAGCCGATTCGCCACTGGATCAATTGGGGCAACAATTTTCAAAGGTCTAATCAATTGGCCCGGCGGATGGGTTTTGAGCTTAATCAGGGCGCGCCGCTGGACTTTCCTTCCGGCTCGATGTTCTGGGCGCGCACGGCCAGCCTGAAGCCGTTGCTGGACCTGAATTTGCCGCTGGACAAATTTCCCAGGGAAAAAGGGCAAACGGATGGCACGCCGGCCCATGCTATCGAACGGCTGTTTTTCTACGCCTGCGAGCGCGCCGGATACGACTGGATCAAGATTGCACGGCCTGAGCTTATGCCCTTCACGCCGTCCATCGTGGCGTTGAACAACCCGGCCGAGCTGGCTGCTTTCTTGAAGCGCCATGTTTTTCGTCTGCTTGATCCGGGTGATGTACGGCCGCGCACGGAGCGCATCAAGCTCATTGAACAGGCCAGCCCTGAACTGGATGAAATGGTACGCCACCGCTTTGAGAAATAAGCCTTTCTCTCACGCCGTGATCTGATCAATCTCCACCAGCAGGCAAGCCAGCGCCTGACCGGTGGCTTCGATCAGTGCGCGGCCGTCTTCGGGCGTGGCGGCGCGGGCGTTGCCCACGGCGCCGCCGGGGTTGAGGTCTTGCGCCATCCAGGCCCATTGCGCGCCGCGCCCCTGACCCAAGACTTCAAAGCGCCGGGCGCGCACAGCGGCGGCGGACGCAAAGTCGCGCGCTTGAGCCACGTTCACCGCCTGGGGCTTGAGCGCCAGCATCATGGCCGTTTCCATCTGCCCGGCGTGTATGCCAAAGCGCTGCTCCCCGGATGTGAAGCGCGCCAGTGCGGCGCGCCCAGCGGGGTGTGCCTGCGCCAGCCGGTACCAGTTGGACACGCTGTGCACCAGCAGGCCCAGCCGCGCGCGCAGGTCGCGCGCCACCACGTCCAGCAGGCCGGCGTTGCCGCCGTGGGTGTTGAGCAGCACCAGTTTTTTCACGCCGCTGGCGGCCACGCTTTCGGCAATGTCGGTCCACAGGCCGATCACGGTCTGGGCCTTGAGCGTCAAGGTGCCGGGATAGGCGCTGTGTTCCGGGCTGTAGCCCACGCGCTGTACGGGCAAAAAAAGCGCGAGCAGATCCACTGGCAGATGCGCGATAGCCGCTTGCACGATGCCTTGGGCAATGTCGCCATCGACGGATAGCGGCAGGTGCGGGCCGTGCTGCTCGGTGGCGGCCAGCGGCAGCACGGCGATGGCGCGCGCGCGGTCCAGCGCGGCAAGGTCAGCGCTGCTCCAGTCGGCCCACCAGCGCGATCGCGGCGGCGCATCCGCGCGGGCAGCGGGCATGGCGCGAGCGCCGTCTTGCACCGTCACCGCCGCGCCCTCAGTCCTTGGCCCCGTACATCCAGCCGCGCGACCAGGGCAGGGTTTGCGCGGATTGGCCGGCGCGGTGGCACAGCACCTGGAAGATCGACGCCTCGTCGTGCTCGAAGACCCACTGGCAACCCATCAGATAAACCCGCCAGATACGCCAGTGTTTGTCATCGACCAGCGAGCGGATAAGGTCGGTCTTGGCCTCGAAGGTTTCGCTCCAGCATTGCAGGGTGCGCGCGTAGTGGCGGCGCAGCCCCTCTACGTCCACGGTCTCCAGGCCGCCTTCCTGCATGGCCGCCAGCACGGCGCCGATGTGCGGCAGCTCGCCGTTGGGGAACACGTATTGGTCGATGAAGCGCCCGCCGCCGTTGCTGGTTTCATTATTCCAAGCATCGGTGGAAGTGATGCCGTGGTTGAGCGCCCAGCCATCGGGCGCCAGCAGGTCGTGGACGCTCTTGAAATACGCGGGCAGGTTCTTCAGCCCGACGTGCTCGAACATGCCCACGCTGGTAATGCGGTCGAACGGCCCCTGCGCGTCGCGGTAATCCTGTAAGCGGATTTCAATTTGACCGGCCAGCCCCGCGGCCTGGACGCGCTCGCAAGCCAGGTCGTACTGGTTTTGCGACAGCGTGATGCCCACGCAGCGCGCCCCATATTGCCGCGCCGCGCGAATCACCAGCGCGCCCCAGCCGCAGCCAATGTCCAGCAGCATGTGCCCCGGCTGCACGCGCAATTTGGTCAGGATGTGGTCGATCTTCTTGATCTGCGCCTGCTCCAGCGTTTCGTCGCCATGCTCGAAATAGGCGCACGAATACACCATGGCCGGGTCAAGCCACTGGGCATAGAAGGCGTTGGAGACGTCGTAGTGGTACTGGATCGCCGCCTTGTCCTGCGTCCTGGTGTGGCTGACCGCCGAGGCAATCTTGCCCGCCAGCCGCTGCATCAGGCCCGACGATTCGGCACCCAGGTCCGCGTCGGACAGGCGGTGCGCCAGGTTCAGCACGTCTTGCACCGTGCCTTGCACGTCGATATGGCCTTCGACATAGGCGCGGCCCAGGTTGTCCAGCGTGGGCGACAAAAGCGCCGCCGCCCCGCTGGCGTCGCGCACGTCCAGCGTGACGGCGGGCGTGTCAAAGTTACCGAGTTTGATGCCGCTGCCGCCTTTCCAGCGTACCAGCAAAGGCAAATCAAAGCGCGCGCGCATACGCTCGGACCAGGGACCGAGCGTGGCGGTCAAAGCGGAATTGGACGACAATTTCATGAGAATTCAAACTCCGTATGGCCCAGGGCAAGCAGCGTTACGGGTGCGCCCGGACAGTCAGAATCAAGCGGCCGTTTCGTGTGGGAAACTTGGGCTAATTTTGACACCACCGCGCCGTCCATGCCGTAGCCTGCCAGGAACCTGACTGGGGCGCGGGTGTTCCAATGCACTTTCGTCTTGTACCGTCCCCGCTCATGCCCTTTGTCCGCGCGCTCTCGGCCCTGTTGCTAGCGCTGGCTGGGTGCGCGCCCGGCTGGGCGTGGGCGCAAACCGGATCAACCGTCGTCAAAACCCCGCAAGTCACGGCGGAGCTGCTGGCTTACGCGCCGCAAGGCATACCGCTCGGACAGCAACCCAAAACTGGCGCGGACGGGCAAGACGAAAGCGCCACGCCGGTCTGGGTCGGACTGCAACTGACGCACCAGCCGGGCTGGCACACCTACTGGAAAAACTCAGGTGATTCAGGCGAGCCGACACAACTGGAATGGACGCTGCCGCCGGGCGTCATGGCCGGTGACATCGCCTGGCCGCTGCCGCGCAAAATCGCTATCGGCAATCTGGCCAATTACGGTTATGAAGGCACGGTGCTGCTGCCCGTGCCGCTGATCGTCACGCCGCAGTACAAGCCCAGCCCGTTCGACCATGCCCTGCCGGTGCATCTGAAAGCCACGTGGCTGGCGTGCCGGCGCGAGTGCATCCCGCAAGAAGGCCAGTTCGATCTGCGGCTGCCGGTTGCCGGTTCCACGGCGTTGTCCGGCCCGGCTTTCCAGGCCGCGTTCGCGGCGCAGCCGCAAGCGTTGGATGGCGGCGCGGCGCACGCCGACATACGCGGCCAGCGCCTGCAACTGCGCGTGACGGGTCTGCCCAAACCGGTGCAAGGCCAGCCGCTGACGCTGCTGCCGGAAACGCCGGACATCTTCGTGACGGCGGCTCAGAGAGCACAGCCCGGCGCGGCGCTGGATGCGCACACCTGGCGGCAGGCATGGGACGGCGCGGTCTGGACGGCGGATTTGCCCTTGGCCCCTGACCGCACCGATGCGCCCGCCACGCTGCCGCTGGTGCTGGAGGCGGACAGCCCGCAGCGCGCGCAAGGCTGGCGTGTGCAGGCACAGGTCAGCGGCGCGTGGCCGCCCGCCGCGCCGCGCGCCGCGGTGCCGCCCGCGCTGACGCAGGCGCTGCAAGCCAATGCCCAAGCCGCACAAGCTGCGCCCGGCGCGCCGGTGAGTCCGCCGGCGTTCACAACCCCGGCTGTGTCCTCGCAGGTGCCGTGGCGCGTTTTCCTGTGGGCGCTGCTGGGCGCATGTGCGGGCGGGCTGCTGCTCAACCTAATGCCATGCGTATTCCCGGTGCTGGCCATCAAGGTGCTGGGCTTTGCGCGCCATGCGCAAGACACGTGCGCGCACCGCTTGAGCGGCCTGGCCTACGGCGCGGGCGTGGTGGCGTCGTTCTTGCTGCTGGGCGCGCTGATGCTGGCGCTGCGCGCGGCGGGCGCGCAGATCGGCTGGGGCTTTCAATTGCAGTCGCCCGCCGTGGTGTCGGCGCTGGCGGCGCTGTTCACGGTAATCGGACTGAACCTGGCGGGCGTATTTGCCTTTGGCTACTGGCTGCCCAGCCGCGTGCGGGCGCTGGAGGCGCGGCGACCAGTGGTCAACGCGCTGCTCTCCGGCGTGCTGGCCGTGGCGGTGGCCTCGCCTTGCACCGCGCCATTCATGGGCGCGTCGCTGGGGCTGACCCTGACCCTGCCCGGCGCGCAGGCGCTACTGCTGTTTGCCGCCATCGGCCTGGGCATGGCGCTGCCGTATCTGGCGGCGGGGTTGCTGCCGGGCGTCGCGCGGCGGCTGCCCAGGCCCGGCGCGTGGATGGAAACCCTGCGGCGGTTTCTGGCCTTTCCGATGTTCGGCACGGTGGCCTGGCTGATCTGGGTGCTGGGCCAGCAAACCG
>JAIRQU010000188.1 GCA_031256305.1 Burkholderiaceae bacterium | reverse complement strand
CCCACGATCCGCCTGATGGCCGCCTGCGCGTGTTCACACAATTGCGTCAGCAGGTCGCCCGTTGCCGCGTCCGCCTGTTCGAGCCGGGCGATCTCGGCTTCTAGCGGCTGCGTGACCCGCCCCATCATGGCGGTAAACAGGTCGGCCTTGGTCCTGAAGTGCCCATAGATCGCGCCGCGCGTGACGCCGGCTGCCTGGGCGATTTCAGCCAGCGAGGTGCGCGTGACCCCGCGCCGCAGAAACACGCGCTCGGCCGCGTCCAGCACGGCGGCGCGGGTGGCTTGGGCATCTTCCTTTGTGCGGCGCGCCATGGTGTTGGGGGCGGTGCTCCGGGCGGGAGGCGTAGCTGAGAAACCCTTATTCTAAGATATATACATTCATGTCTGTATGTATAATTATTTTTTCTGCTATGCAAAATAGTAGCTTTCCTTCTGACTGGCCTGTGCGGGTGCATAAGGCTCCGTTGCGAGAAGCGGAGGTTCATGCGTCGGTTCGTTTGTCAGCCGGAATTGTCTTGTTCACGCTTCGAGAATCTGGCTCTCGCTCTGAGGGAGGAGGGCTGCAATTGTTTTCTGGAATCACGCCATGTCCGTTTTTTCCGACCTCCGCTTCCAGGCGTCTACCCGTCGCGCGCCGGTGCTTGCCGCCGCCGCGCTGGCCGCCGCGCTGCTGACCGCCTGTGGCGGCCAGAACCAGCAGAATGCGGCGCCCCCGCCGACCGAAGTTGGCGTGGTCACCGCGCAGCCGACTGCGGCGCCCGTCACCACGGAGCTGCCCGGCCGTATCAACGCATTTCTCGTCGCGCAGGTGCGTGCGCGGGTCGATGGCGTTGTCTTGCGCCGCGAGTTTGTTGAAGGCTCGGACGTAAAGGCCGGACAGCGTCTGTACAAAATTGATCCGGCGCCGTACCTTGCCGCGCTCAACAGCGCCAAAGCCACGCTGGCCAAGGCGCAGGCCAATCTCGTGTCGGCCAACGCGCTGGCCAATCGCTACAAGGTACTGGTTGCGGCAAACGCCGTCAGTAAACAGGATTACGATAACGCCGTTGCCGCGCAGGGCCAAGCCGCGGCGGATGTGGCCGCGGGCAAGGCGGCCGTGGATACCGCGCGGATCAATCTTGGCTATACGGACGTGACCTCGCCAATCACGGGCAAGATCGGCGTTTCGCAGGTTACACCCGGCGCTTACGTGCAGGCCAGCCAGGCGACGCTGATGTCTACCGTGCAGCAGATCGACCCCGTGTATGCCGACCTTACCGAGTCCAGCCGCGACGGCTTGCAACTGCGCCGTGACATACAGGCGGGCAAGGTAAAAATGGCGGGGCCGAACGCGGCAAAAGTGTCGCTGATTCTCGAAGACGGCCAACCCTATTCCGAACCGGGAAAACTCCAGTTTTCCGACGTCACGGTTGACCAGAGCACTGGTTCGGTGACCGTCCGGGCGATCTTCCCGAATCCGCACCATGTGCTTCTGCCCGGCATGTTTGTACGTGCGCGCGTCGAGGAAGGCGTCAACGACCGCGTATTCATCGTGCCGCAGGTGGGCGTACAGCGCGACCAGAATGGGCGCTCCGTGGTCATGGTGGTCGGCGCGGGCGATAAGGTGGAGGTCAGGCCGGTCGTCACATTCGGCACGCAGGGGCAGAACTGGGTTATCCAAAGCGGACTCAATCCCGGTGACCGCGTGATTGTGCAAGGTATCGTGAAAGTGCAGCCGGGCATGCCCGTAAAGGCCGTGCCAGCGCAGTTGCCGCCGCCCCCGCCGCCAGGCGCGCCGTCCGCCGATCAGGTGACGGGGAAAGCGTCGCCAAGCGCTGCTGGCGCGTCCGTCGCGCCAGGCGCCGGTGCGTCGCAGAACGGGCAATAACGGGGGTCGCGCCGCATGTCAAAGTTTTTTATCGATCGCCCGATTTTTGCCTGGGTGATTGCCATCATCCTGATGCTCGGAGGCGCGGCGTTCGTGTTCACGCTGCCGGTTTCGCAGTACCCGACCATTGCGCCGCCAGCCATCCAGATTCGCGCGACCTATCCGGGCGCATCCGCGTCCACCGTGGAAAACACCGTCACACAGGTGATTGAGCAGCAGATGAGCGGGCTGGACCATCTGCTCTACCTCTCATCGACGAGTGACGACACCGGCACCGCGCTGATTACGCTGACCTTCGCGGCGGGCACGAATCCGGACATCGCGCAGGTGCAGGTGCAGAACAAATTGCAGCTTGCCACGCCGATATTGCCGCAGATCGTGCAGGAACTGGGCCTGTCGGTCACGAAATCGACGAGCAGCTTTTTGCTGGTGGCCGCGTTTGTGTCCAAGGATGGCAGCATGAACAGGTATCAGCTGCTCAACTACGTCGCCTCGCACATACAGGATCCGGTTAGCCGTCTGGAAGGCGTGGGGACGTACACCCTGTTTGGTTCGCAGTATTCGATGCGCATCTGGCTCGACCCGAACAAATTGAACAATTACAGCCTGACGCCGTTGGACGTGACCAGTGCGATTGCCGCGCAGAACGTGCAAATATCGGGCGGGCAGATCGGCGGCACGCCGGCGGTGGCGGGGCAGTCCATGCAGGCGACCATCACCGAGGCGACGCTGTTGCGCACGCCTGAGCAGTTCGGCGACATCTTGCTGAAGGTCAATCAGGATGGCTCGCAGGTGCGGCTCAAGGACGTGGCGCGGATTGCGCTGGGCGGCGAAAACTACAACTTCGATACCCAGTGGAACAACCTGCCGACGGCGGCGCTGGGCATCCAGCTTGCGATGGGCGCCAATGAGTTGCAGACGGACAAGCGCGTGCGCGACAAAATCGCTGAACTGTCCAAGTACTTCCCGCCTGGCATGGAGGTGGAGTATCCCTATGACACCACGCCGTTCGTGAAATTGTCGATTCAGGACGTGGTCACGACGCTGTTTGAGGGCATCGCGCTCGTGTTCTGCGTGATGTACCTGTTTCTGCAAAACTTCCGGGCGACGCTGATTCCAACCATCGCGGTGCCGGTGGTGCTGCTGGGCACGTTCGGCATCATGGCGGCGGCGGGTTTTTCCATCAATACGCTATCCCTGTTTGGCCTGGTGCTGGCCATCGGGCTATTGGTCGATGACGCAATCGTGGTGGTTGAAAACGTCGAGCGGGTCATGGCCGAGGAAGGCTTGTCCCCGCGCGAGGCCACCCGCAAGGCGATGGAGCAGATTACCGGCGCGCTGGTGGGCGTGGCGCTGGTGCTGTCGGCGGTGTTCGTGCCCGTGGCCATGTCCGGCGGCGCGGTCGGCGCGATTTACCGGCAGTTCTCGCTGACGATTGTGTCCGCGATGGTGCTGTCGGTGCTGGTCGCGTTGATTCTGACCCCCGCGTTGTGCGCGACGATCCTCAAGCCCATCCCCAAAGGGCACCACGAAGCCAAGACGGGGTTCTTCGGCTGGTTCAACCGTGCGTTTTACAAGAGCCGCGTCAAATACCACAACGGCGTGTCTCACGTCATCAGGCGTTCGGGGCGCTGGCTGCTGATCTATCTGGCGGTGATTGCCGTGGTCGGGTTGCTGTTCTGGCGCATACCCAAATCTTTCCTGCCCGTTGAAGATCAGGGCGTGGCGATGGTGATGGTGCAACTGCCTCCGGGCGCGACGCAGGAAATGACCGCGCGCACCTTAAAAGACGTGGCCAACTACCTGATGACGGACGAAAAGGGCATCGTTGAACAGGTGATGACGATCAACGGCTTCAATTTCGCGGGACGCGGCCAGAATGCGGGCATTGTCTTTGCCAGGATGAAGGACTACAGCGTGCGCAAGCGCAGCGACCAGAAAGTCATGGCGATGGTCGACCGCATCCAGCAGCACTATGCGTCTTACAAGGATGCGCTGGTGATTCCCATTACCCCCCCATCCATCCGGGAACTGGGCACCGCGGCCGGTTTCGATCTTGAACTGGAAGATCTGGCGGGACTCGGGCACGCAAAATTGATGGAAGCGACCTATCAGTTGCTTGGCATGGCGCAGAAAGACCCGTTGCTCGCACGGGTGCGTCCGAACGGCATGGCCGACACGCAGCAGTTCCACGTGGATGTTGACCGGGCCAAGGCCCAGGCGCTGGGCGTGGCGCCGGATGCGGCTGACCAGACATTCTCGATTGCGTGGGCGTCGTCGTACATCAACAATTTCCTGGATACCGATAACCGCATCAAAAAAGTCTATGTGCAGGCCGACGCGCCGTTCCGCATGAATCCTGATGACCTGAACAGATGGTACGTGCGCAACAGTTCGGGCGGCATGGTGCCGCTGGGATCCATTGCGACGGGTCGCTGGACCTACGGTTCACCGGAACTCCAGCGCTACAACGGCATCTCGTCGATGGAAATCCAGGGTGAAAGCGCGCCCGGCAAGAGTACCGGCCAGGCCATAGACGAAATGGAAAAGCTGGTGGCCAAGCTGCCCGCGGGCATAGGCTACGAATGGACCGGCATCTCGTACCAGGAACTCCAGTCGGGTTCGCAAGCGCCAATTCTGTACGGCATCTCGATACTCGTCGTGTTCCTGTGTCTGGCGGCGCTCTACGAAAGCTGGTCGATTCCGTTTGCCGTCATCATGGTGGTGCCTTTGGGCATCGTGGGGGCCTTGCTCGCGGTGACGATGCGCGGGCTGGAAAGCGACGTGTTTTTCCAGGTCGGCCTGCTGACCACGGTGGGCTTATCGGCCAAGAATGCCATTCTGATTATCGAATTTGCGCGTAACTTGCAGGAAAAGGAAGGCATGGGGCCGATCGAGGCCGCGCTTGAAGCGTCGAGATTGCGGCTGCGCCCGATTCTGATGACCTCGCTGGCGTTTGTTCTGGGCGTGCTGCCGCTGGCGATCAGCAACAGCGCGGGTTCCGGCAGTCAGCACGCCATTGGCACCGTTGTGATCGGCGGGATGTTGAGTGCAACGTTCCTGGCTATTTTCATGATTCCGATG
The DNA here is from genome assembly GCA_031256305.1 of Burkholderiaceae bacterium. Taxonomy (GTDB): domain Bacteria; phylum Pseudomonadota; class Gammaproteobacteria; order Burkholderiales; family Burkholderiaceae_C; genus Ottowia. Next base: position 242 of record JAIRQU010000188.1, on the reverse strand, counting down.
TTCTTTGTCGCGGTTCGCGGCAAATTCGCCGGCGACAAGGAAAATCCCGACGTGGCGCTGGAACATTATGAAGCGCATCACGCGCACGATAACGATGAAGACTATGAGGGCGATGCCAGCGCTGGCCACGCGCCGCCGCCGGCCACGTCCAAGGATTCGCAATGATGAAAAACATTCAGGCAACGCTGAACCTGCCATCGCACCCGTCCGCGCCCAAGCTGCCGCGGCTGGCTGCCGCTGCC
>JAIRQU010000169.1 GCA_031256305.1 Burkholderiaceae bacterium | reverse complement strand
CTGGGCGCGCTGATGGGCCAGTGCTTCGTTTTGGTCCGCGTTGCCGCTGGCATCGTGATAGCCGCTGACCACGGCGCGCTTGCCGCCCTGCACGGCCTTGACCACTTCGGCCAAGGCCTGCTGTGCGTCCGGGGCAACCTGCGCGCTGCCGCTGGCAAAGTAGAACTTGACCACCCCGCCTTCAACGCGCACGGACGGACCTGCATCGGCAACGGGGGCTGGCGTCGGTGCAGCAGCGGGAACCACGGCGACAGGCGCGGGAGCTTGAGCCGCCGCCGCGGGTTGGCCCGGATGGAAATGCACCACCAGCGGCACGATCAGCAGCGCGACGATGTTGATGATCTTGATGAGCGGGTTGACCGCCGGGCCTGCCGTGTCCTTGTAGGGGTCGCCCACAGTGTCGCCCGTGACGGCGGCCTTGTGCGCCTCGCTGCCCTTGCCGCCGAAGTTGCCGTCCTCGATGTACTTCTTGGCGTTGTCCCACGCGCCGCCGCCGGTACACATTGAGATGGCGACGAACAGACCGGTGACGATGGTGCCCATGAGCAGACCGCCCAGTGCTTTCGGGCCGAGCAGTAAACCGACGACGATCGGCACCAGCACAGGCAGCAGCGAGGGGATCATCATTTCCTTGATCGCCGCGCCGGTCAACAGGCCCACCGCGCGCCCGTATTCGGGCTGGGCCTTGCCTTCCATGATGCCCTTGATCTCGCGGAACTGGCGGCGCACCTCCTCGACCACCGAACCGGCCGCGCGGCCCACCGCTTCCATCGCCATCGCGCCGAACAGGTAGGGAATCAGCCCGCCGATGAACAGGCCGACGATCACCATCGGGTCCGACAAATTAAAGCTCAAGGTACTGCCAAGCTCGCCGAGCTTGTGCGTGTAATCGGCAAACAGCACCAGCGCCGCCAAACCCGCCGAACCGATGGCATAGCCCTTGGTCACGGCCTTGGTGGTGTTGCCCACGGCGTCCAGCGGGTCGGTGATGTCGCGCACGCTGCTGGGCAGCTCGCTCATTTCGGCGATGCCGCCAGCGTTATCGGTGATGGGGCCATAGGCGTCCAGCGCCACCACGATGCCCGCCATGCTCAGCATCGCGGTAGCCGCCACGGCAATGCCGTACAGGCCCGCCAAAGCATAGGCGGCGAGGATGGCGACGCACACAAAAATCACCGGCCACGAGGTCGAGCGCATCGACACGCCCAGGCCCGCGATGATGTTGGTGGCGTGCCCGGTGGTCGAAGCCTGCGCCACGTGCCGCACGGGTTTGTACTGCGTGCCGGTAAAGTATTCGGTAATCCACACCAGCGCGGCAGTCAGCGCCAAGCCGACAAAGCACGCGCCAAACAAGCGCCATTGGCTGCCCGATGCGGCCACCGCGTTATCGGGCATCAGCCATTGGGTGACGAACCAGAACGCGATCAGCGACAAAATGCCCGCCACCGCCAGCCCCCGGTACAGCGCCGGCATCACGTTGGTCATGCCCGGCTTGGCCTTGACGAAAAAGCAGCCGATGATCGAGGCAATGATCGACACGCCGCCCAACGCCAGCGGATATTGCACCGCGCGGGGACCCGCGCCGACAAGCGTGAGTCCGCCCAGCACCATGGTGGCAATCAGCGTTACGGCATAGGTCTCGAACAGGTCGGCGGCCATGCCAGCGCAGTCGCCCACGTTGTCGCCCACGTTGTCGGCGATCACGGCGGGGTTGCGCGGGTCATCTTCAGGGATGCCCGCTTCCACCTTGCCTACCAGATCAGCGCCCACGTCTGCGCCCTTGGTAAAGATGCCACCGCCCAGCCGCGCGAAGATCGAAATCAGCGAGGAGCCAAAAGCAAAGCCAATCAGCGGATCCAGCCCTTGCTTGGAAAAACCCGCCACGTAGCCGTAGAACACCGACACGCCCAGCAGACCCAGCCCCACCACCAGCATTCCGGTGATCGCGCCGCCGCGGAACGCCACCGCCAGCGCCGGGCCGATGCCCTGCGTGGCCGCCTGCGCGGTGCGCACGTTGGCGCGTACCGAGACGTTCATGCCGATAAAGCCGCAAGCGCCCGAAAGCACCGCGCCAATCACAAAGCCAATGGCCGTCGTGACATTCAGGAAAATCGCAATCAGTATCGCCAGCACCACGCCGACGATGGCGATGGTGCGGTACTGCTTGGCCAAATAGGCCGCGGCGCCGGTCTGGATCGCCGCGGCGATCTCCTGCATACGCGCGTTGCCAGCGTCCTTGGACAGAATCCAGCTTCGCGCCCAGATGCCATAAACCACGGCCAGCAGGCCGCAGACGATAGCCAGGATTAGGGGGGGGGTAAAAGTCATGCGTTAGTTCTCCATGCTCCATGTCTTGAGGGTTTCAGACGCCGATTCGCCCCCGCAACATCACGCAAAAGGAGGCCAGTCCGCGTCCTGTTGCTTCCTCGTTGATCGCCGCCTGCAAGCCACAAGGCGCCGCCGATTGGCCAACCGCGCTAATTTACTACAGTTGTCATGCCCTCCAAACCGCCGCGCCCATGGTAAAGGGCAACGCCAGCGCGCCGCGCGGCAAGTAAACTACCCACGCAAGCCCCGCGCTTTTTCTTTTATCACCCTTCTCATACCCCGCAACATGGCCCTCAACGACATTTCCCCCGGCAAGAACGCACCCGACGAATTCAACGTCATCATCGAAATCCCGATGAATGCCGACCCCGTCAAGTACGAAGTGGACAAGGCGTCGGGGGCGCTGTTTGTTGATCGCTTCATGACGACCGCGATGTATTACCCGGCCAATTACGGTTATGTGCCGCAAACGCTATCGGGGGATGGCGATCCGGTGGACGTGCTGGTCATCACGCCCTATCCGCTGGTGTCCGGCGTGGTCGTGCCCTGCCGCCCGCTGGGCCTGTTGGTAATGGAAGATGAAG